>JACCWK010000050.1 GCA_013697655.1 Nitrosospira sp. | reverse complement strand
GTATCCATCTTGGGCGTTGATGTAGTCTTTGGAACCTCCATCTTGCCAGCAATGGCAGCGCCCAACTCAATTTTTATCCGTCAGATGAAAATAATTCCGCTTAGCCTGTCCATTTTGCAAGAACCTCATTTGTTAATCCAGTTTTTCATGGATTAGCTTGAACAGATTATTGCTCGCCGAATTGGTTCAATTTATAGAATGTCTGCTGTATTGTTCTCTGTTCTGTCTTTCGTCCAAGAATATGGATTTACTCCTGAAAATCAAGTAGAGTTACCTTTTGAATAATTAAAAATATGGAGTCACCCATGAGTGCAAAAGGGCAATTGTTACAAGACCCATTTCTGAATACTTTGCGAAAGGAGCATATTCCAGTATCGATTTATCTGGTAAACGGTATTAAGCTGCAAGGACATATCGATTCATTTGATCAGTATGTGGTGCTGCTGAAGAACACTGTCACGCAGATGGTGTACAAGCACGCAATTTCGACAGTTGTTCCCGCCAGGGCTGTTAATATACCATTTGAGGGTCCCGCCACCCCTGATGCTTGATTGTTCCGTTGGTAATGTGCCCAATGCCAGCTCGGTTGTGCTGGTTAGTCTCGATTTTAGCGACAGGAATTACGCCGAAAATCTGGAAGAACTCCGGCAATTAGCGGCAAGCGATGAACTTGCTGTTTCCGCAGTAGTCAAGGGAGCACGCTCCCGGCCTGATTCTGCTACTTTCGCGGGCAGCGGCAAGGTAGAGGAAATTGCCTTGGCATTAGAGCAAACTGGCGCATCGCTGGTAATCTTCAATCACGATCTTTCTCCCGCTCAGCAGCGTAATCTAGAGCAACGTCTCAAGTGCCGCGTGATTGATCGCACCAGTCTGATTTTGGATATCTTTGCCCAGCGCGCCAAAAACCATGAAGGCAAGTTGCAGGTCGAACTGGCGCAACTTGAACATCTCGCCACTCGCCTCGTTCGCGGATGGAGTCACCTGGAGCGGCAGAAGGGCGGCATAGGTTTACGCGGTCCGGGCGAAACTCAGTTGGAAACCGACCGGCGTTTGCTCGGAAAACGGGTTAAATTGCTCAAGGAAAAGCTAGTAAAATTTCAACGCCAGCGTGAGATACAACGGCGTTCCCGACAACGCGCCCAAGTTGTGTCAGTTTCAATTGTGGGTTATACCAACGCCGGCAAATCCACACTGTTTAATAGGCTTACCCGTGGTGATGCCTATGTCGCTAACCAGCTGTTTGCCACCTTGGACGCCACTACTCGAAAATTGTATATCCCGGATCACGGCCCGCTCGTGATTTCCGATACGGTGGGTTTCATCCGCGACTTGCCCCATACGCTTGTCGCCGCATTTCGCGCAACGCTAGAAGAAACAGTGCAGGCGGATTTATTGCTCCATGTTGTGGATGCGGGCAGTCCCAGCCGGAAGGAACAAATCGAAGAAGTAAACAAAGTGTTAAAGGAAATCGGCGCCGATTCGATCCCGCAAATACTAGTGCTGAACAAAATAGATATGATCAATTTATTGGCGGGTAGAGCGGGTTATGGGCGTAATGAGTGTGGTAGAATCGCACAAATTCGGTTGAGCGCAAAAACCGGTGAAGGGCTGCAGCACATTAAGCTATCGCTATCGGAAGCCATTGAAGAGCGCGCATTGGAACGGTGTGAGGATAAGTCAGAACTTGCGGAAACATAGTTAGCGGAGACGCTGCGCTTAACCATTAGAAACAGCTGATCCGTAAGATTTGTATTCCATAGATGGGATACAGGTTTTTTTACCATGCCGTTTGATGGTTAGATCTAGATTAAACAGAAAAATAGGAATCATCATGGGATTAAACGATCCTCAGTGGGGAAGAAAAAAAGGTAATTCTGGTCCACCTGATCTGGATCAACTGTGGCGGAATTTTAACAAGAAACTCAATGGTTTTTTTAAACGCAAGGACGGCGGGGGAAACGGATCGGGCGGTGGCGAAGGGTCCGGTGGCGGCAGCCCCAAGCGTTATGGCAGCAGTATTGGCTTGCTTGCCGGACTACTCTTGTTGCTATGGATAGCGAGCGGGTTTTACATCGTCAACGAAGGCCAGCGAGGTCTTGTATTGCGTTTTGGGAAATATGTAGAAACTACCCAGGCGGGCCTGCGATGGCACTTGCCATACCCGGTAGAAATAGTGGAAGCCGTTAATGTGAGTCAGGTTCGCACGGTTGAAATCGGCTATCGCAATAATGTAAGAAGTAAAGTGCTGAAAGAGTCGCTGATGTTGACCGATGATGAAAACATTATTGATATTCAATTTGCCGTGCAATATATCCTTAAGAATCCTGAGGAATTCCTCTTCAATAATCGCGAACCGGAAAACGCCGTATTACAGGCGGCAGAAACCGCCATTCGTGAGATTATCGGCAAAAGCAAGATGGACTTTGTACTGTACGAGGGGCGCGAGCAGGTGGCCGCCAAGGCGACACAATTGATGCAGGAAATTCTCGATCGTTACAAAATAGGGATCGCTATCAGCAAAGTAACCATGCAGAACGCGCAACCCCCGGAGCAGGTACAAGCGGCTTTCGATGATGCGGTTAAGGCAGGGCAGGATAGGGAACGGCAGAAGAATGAAGGTCAAGCCTACGCTAACGATGTGATCCCGAAAGCCAAAGGTAACGCCGCACGTCTGTTGGAAGAGTCTGAAGGCTATAAACAACGTGTAATCGCCAGCTCTGAGGGTGATGCCAGCCGTTTCAAGCAAGTTCTCGTAGAATATAACAAGGCGCCTGGTGTAACCCGGGATCGTCTATATTTGGATATGATGCAGCAGGTACTCTCCAGTACCAGCAAAATACTCGTGGACCAGAAAAACGGTAACAACTTGCTTTATCTGCCGTTGGATAAGCTGATACAAACGAGTGGCTCTTCATCCTCATCCACTCTGGCGGCCGACGTGCTGCCCGCAGCGGCGCCCGAGGCCGTACCTGACGCCTCTCGCACGCGAGAGGCTTTTCGCGGGCGTGAAAGGGAGACAAGGTAAGTGAAAAACTATACTTCAACAATAATCGGGGTTGTTGTTGCCCTGTTTCTTCTTGCCAGTTCCTCACTGTTTATCGTGGATCAGCGTCAGCAGGCCATTCTGTTTCAGTTGGGAGAAGTGGTCGATGTGAAAACTGCCCCGGGCCTATATTTCAAGATCCCCCTGGCACAGAATGTACGTTACTTTGACTCGCGTATTCTGACCATGGATACAGCCGAGCCGGAACGTTTCATAACGTCAGAAAAAAAGAATGTGCTTGTGGATCTGTTCGTAAAGTGGCGCATTATTGATGTAAAACAATATTATATCAGTGTGCGTGGAGATGAAATGCTGGCGCAGACTCGTCTCTCACAAACGGTGAATTCCAGCCTGCGAGATGAATTCGGGAATCGGACGGTTCATGACGTGGTTTCCGGAGAACGCGACAAAATCATGGAGATCATGCGTCAGAAGGCCGATGCTGATGCCCGTAAGATTGGAGTTGAGGTCGTAGATGTACGCCTAAAGCGGGTAGATTTGCCACAAGAAGTAAGTGAATCGGTTTACCGCAGGATGGAAGCAGAACGAAAACGCGTAGCTAACGAGTTGCGTTCGACCGGTGCAGCGGAATCCGAAAAGATTCGCGCCGATGCCGACCGACAGCGCGAAGTAATCCTCGCGGAAGCTTATCGGAAAGCTCAGGAGGCAAAGGGTGAAGGCGATGCCAAGGCTTCAGCAATTTACGCCGCGGCTTTTCAGCCGAACCCCGAGTTTTATTCTTTTTACCGCAGTATAGAAGCCTATAAGCAGAGCTTCAAAAATAAGGGTGACATGATGGTTTTAGAGCCCACCTCGGAATTTTTCAAGTATTTTAAGGATCCGGGCCGGGTTACAAAATAAATATCGGTGCGTCCTTAATTCAGTTGTTGGACGAATGCTAACGAATTTCGCCCTCGACCCGGTGGAGTGGCCGATAATATTCCGATACATGTAGACCGATATTGTTTGCCTACTATCCCTTTCTAATTTTTGGCCGGAAAAACGCTCATTTGGGACCTTAATTTATTAGGTGCCTGCTGAGGTTGTGACGACATGTGGGACACTTTATTAATTGCATTTGCCCTGATGCTGGTCATAGAAGGGCTTCTTCCATTTCTGATGCCTGGTATGTGGCGTGAGACTTTCAGGAAACTTACCGAAATTGGCGATGGCCAGATACGTTTCATCGGCCTGACCTCCATGCTCGCGGGACTGCTGATGCTTTACCTCGTGAACTAGGCCTCCGCATCGTGCTCTTATTGAAATGTGGTTGAATCATAAATATGCGTGAGTGGATTCTTCCGGAATACGTTGAGGATATCCTGCCCGCCGAGGCATTGCGTATTGAGGCGATGCGCAGGCGCATCATGGATTGGCTACTAGTTCACGGTTATGAACTGGTGGGACCGCCCATGCTGGAATATGTAGAGTCATTGTTGTCTGGCAGCGGCGGTGATATGGACTTGCGCATGTTCAAGGTAGTGGATCAGTTAAGCGGTCGCATGATGGGATTGCGCGCGGACATGACGCCTCAGACCGCGCGTATCGACGCGCACCTACTGAACCGTAAGGGCATTGCCCGCCTTTGTTATGCGGGCAGCGTGTTGCACACCTTGCCATCTGGATTGACCCGGACTCGCGAACCGCTACAGATTGGTGCCGAACTTTATGGTCATAGCGGCCTGGAAAGTGATCTGGAAGTCCAGCGCCTTATGCTGCAATCGCTGGCAATTGCCGGTATAGGCAAAATTCATCTCGATCTCGGCCATGTGGCCGTATTTCGTGGCTTGATAAGAGGCGCAGGAATCCCCCTTGAGCTTGAAACGGAATTATTTAACGTATTACAGGCCAAAGATATTTGTGGGTTACATAGCCTCTGCGCCGGGCTGAACAAGAATGTGGATATGCGTGCGCGAAAGGCGTTATTGATGTTACCGGAACTATACGGCGATAGCAAAATTCTGGCACTCGCGCGTCAGTCCCTTCCGGATTATCCTGAAATCCGGACAGCGCTGGAAGAGTTGGAAGTGGTGGGCGAAGAGTTGAAGTCGGTAGTGGATACGCTAGCCTTTGATCTGGCCGATCTGCGGGGTTATCACTATCATAGCGGCATGGTGTTTGCGGCTTATACTGCTAACTGCCCTAATGCCATCGCGCTGGGTGGTCGTTATGATGATGTCGGTAAAGTATTCGGAAGGGCTCGCCCAGCCACAGGTTTTAGTATGGACCTGCGGGAATTATCGGGATTGGTAAAGTCCGATGTCTATCGCAGGGGAATCCTCGCACCTTTTGTGAAGGGCGATGACACATTGCAGAAAACGATTGAGCAGCTTCGTAATGAGGGCCAGATAGTGGTGGTTGAATTACCGGGGCATCATGAGGAACGGGATACGTTCAACTGCGACAGGAGGTTGGTGCTGCAAGGTGACGTTTGGACCATAGAACAAATTTAACTTTAATTTCAGCATTCCAGCCCCGGATAATAGGGATAGCTGTTTTTTTGCATTTCTCAGACTCGGCACCGGAATATTTTAATGATTAACAGACATGGTTAAGAACGTGGTCGTCGTTGGCACCCAATGGGGCGATGAGGGCAAAGGCAAGATAGTAGATTGGCTCACAGATCACGCTCAAGGCGTAGTCCGCTTCCAGGGAGGTCATAATGCGGGCCACACTTTGGTCATCGCCGGTAAGCAAACCGTATTGCATCTGATCCCTTCAGGAATTTTGCGGGATGATGTTGCCTGCTATATTGGCAATGGCGTAGTAGTGTCTCCGCAGGCGCTACTCGAAGAAGTGGATATGCTTGAGCAAGCAGGAATCGACGTACAGGGGAGACTGCGTATCAGTGAAGCATGCCCACTTATACTGCCCTGCCACAGCGCACTTGATAGTGCGCGGGAAATAGCTAGGGGCGCAGATAAAATTGGTACTACGGGACGCGGCATTGGTCCCGCTTACGAGGATAAGGTGGCGCGGCGCGCTGTCCGCCTCCAGGATTTGTTTCACCGCGACCGTTTCGCTGCAAAACTAGGTGAGATGCTGGACTATCATAACTTCGTATTGAAAAATTATTTCCACGCACCGATAGTGGATTTTCAGCAAACCATGGACGACACTCTGGCCTTGGCGGAACGTATCAAGCCCATGATGGCGGACGTGCCGCGGCTTTTGTTTGAAGCCAACAAGGCTGGTAGCAGCCTGCTATTCGAAGGTGCACAAGGAACGTTGCTTGATATCGATCACGGCACTTACCCTTTTGTTACGTCGAGTAATTGTATAGCCGGCGCGGCAACGACTGGCAGCGGCGTTGGCCCGCAAATGCTGCATTACGTATTAGGCATTACTAAGGCATATACCACGCGGGTAGGCGCCGGCCCTTTTCCCACTGAACTGGACGACGAGGTGGGAAAACACTTGGCTACGCGTGGCAAGGAATTTGGCGCGACCACGGGACGTCCGCGTCGTTGCGGCTGGTTCGATGCCGCCGCGTTAAAGCGTTCCATTCAGATTAATGGCGTATCGGGACTTTGTGTCACCAAATTAGACGTACTGGATGGCGTCGAAACCCTGAGCCTCGGTGTAGGCTACAAATTAACAGACTATGGAGAGGGGGAACGATTCAGCAGTATCCTGCCGGTAGGTGCAGAAGAACTGGCTTATTGCGAGCCAGTCTACGAGGAAATGCCGGGCTGGATTGACAGCACCGTCGGAATTAAGGATTTTGAACGGCTGCCCAAAGCGGCGCGGAATTATCTGAAGCGTATGGAAGAGGTCTGCGAGGTACCTATAGACATGATATCAACCGGACCGGATCGAGAAGAAACCATTGTACTGCGGCATCCTTTTGAATAATAATTATTATTTTCATCGCCGGACCATTGGCTGATAATGCGATTCTGTACTGGCAGTCTTTTTTGCTATAGACATGCTTCTGTGCAGTCTGTGCAATAGGTATTTGTCTTGCGCCCTTGGCTTATAACGCCGGTGAGACTTGTTTTTACTGATGCATTTCCCTAAGGATAATACATTCATTCTGCGGCGAGCCACACGGAAACTGCATGAACACCTATACTGTCCGGGTAGCAAACTGGAAAGATGACGGCTTGGCGCTACGTACGATACGCGAAACAGTATTTATCCGCGAACAGCGTATCCCTGTCGAATTGGAATGGGACGAATTTGACCCAAATTGTCTGCACTTAATTGCGCTAGATTTGGCAGGGAATCCCATCGGCACGGCACGATTATTACCGGACGGCGTTATTGGCCGCATGGCGGTGTTAAAGGAATGGCGAAACCAGGATGTGGGGGGCACGCTGCTGCTGCGCTTGCTGGAAGAAGCACGGAAAAGTAAAATACAGCAAGTAACCTTGAATGCGCAGCTACCCGCCACGGGATTTTACGGTAAATTCGGCTTTCGGATAGCAGGAGAAGAATTTATGGATGCGGGAATTCCCCATGTGAGAATGATCCTCAAGGAAGGGAATAGACCGACTGGTTCATTTTTGAAGGTGGCTCAGCGTTTTGAAAACCCACCATGAACCTGCTTGGATTTGGCGGCTCCCACTCTGAAAATAAAAACTCAGTAACTAAACCCAACTCCAAGCTTGAACAAGCAGCGGCAGACAGTCGGGATAATTGCATTAAAAGGGCAACATAAAATCGAGGGATAACACAACTTGGTCCTTATGCCCTCCAAAGGGTTTATAGGTTGCGCCGTGAAGAGCATCCACATTGTCATACCGAACGTTCGGACGAACGTTAAACTGCTTCATCGCCTTCCAGTCCATCTTTAGCGTTCTTGCCGCCTTCCAGTTCATGCCCAGGGTGATCGCGTAATAGTCGGCAGGGGTACTGGTACTATTACCGAACCGGCCCGCTCCCAGAGCATAACTAAGTCCCTGGTTGTTAGTGGAGGCAGCCACGCGACCCGGCGAAAAGACACGAAAACCATCTCTATCACGGAACCACTCAGCGCGCATACCTATTGAGAGATCAGGGGTGAGGTCATAATACAGATGCGTGTTAATGCCATACCACTCGGCATTCTGAGGCACGCCGTTCAATAAAACTCCACCTGCGTAACCATGATCGTGTTGAAAGACGAAATTTGTTTTAGGGGTGACCCTGTGTTTCAGCACGAGGCTGTACAGCCCCCACGGCTCGTTGCTCCTTGTGGAGGTCTGGGCGTAAGTCCCGCTGATATTCGCCGAAGTCCCCTTATCATCGCTGGCCCAGGTGATTCCGGCTAGCCCGCCCCAGTTACCCAACTGTTTATCAAAACCGCCATCCCAGCCACCGGTCGCGCTACCGGTAGTAGTCCCCCCCATAAGCGCCCAATTCTTGTTAACCGTGTAGTTACCTAATGCACCGGTGTGGGTAAAAGGTTCCCCGTACTGCATGGTGTAGGCGTGAGAGTAGAAGAAATTATTGGGGGCCGGAACCGATTCATAACCGATCGGCGTATAAAAATGACCAACCTTGACGTTCAACCCGTTACCGATTGGTACATAAACTTCTCCATAAGCCTGCGGGACCGCGATCCCGTAGTAGCGCGTCGAGGCACAGCACAAATCAAGATCCCAATTGCTTCTGGCTAGAGGTTGCCCAGAATTCACATCAAATGCCGGAACGCCATACGCCTGGGTAAAAATGGCGTCCGTACCGAACAGTACATCAACACGCCCTCCAAAATCCCATTTACTTCCTTCCGCCACCACAGCACGCTCTATAAATACATTGAATTGATTCAGCTGAAATCGGTTGGCCTGATCACCGAAAGTAACTGGACCATTGAACCCGTCGATGTGGCTCGGATTGAAAGTCGCTCCGCCGTTGATCCAACCGCCCATTCTTATACCGCTTTTCTTATAGAGGTCCATTAACGTATTGGACGTGGTATTGGTTGCAGCCTTGGATGTATTAAATGTAGTATTAGCTGCAGCAGTATCCGTAAAGAGCATGGCTGGCGCCAATAAGCTACCCGCAAAGGCAAATATCATCTGGCCTTTGCTATTTGGCAGATAAGTCATATCTGATTCCCCTTAGGTAAAAACACTACAATTGAAACAGGTATTACGTTTCGAAACGTAACATGATATATGTTTAGATATTGTGAAGTAATTGTGAATAATTTGTAAAGTTTCCGGATTTTACAACACCTAATCAAAGAATAGGCGCATCGTCTTTAATGAGTTTCAATGTGAACTAAGGAAAAATATATAGATTATGCAGGTGGGGCAGATCGGAATAGTTTAAATCAGAAGGGGATTGTCGCATCTAGAGAAAACAGGAACTGATTTTTTCTACTATCGAAAGGCTTATATGACTGATCGATACCCTCTGCTCGGTCATATCGAATATTGGGACGGATATTCAGTTTTTGCATCGGTTTCCAGTTAATCTTAAGCCTTTTTGCCGGTTTCCAATTCATGCCGAGCGTAACTGCGTAATAATCAGCAGGTACGGCAGTAGGCAGGAAATTGCCCGCAAAGCTGGAACCTCTGTTATCGATAGCAGCGAGCACCCGGAAAGGCGAAAAGACACGGAACCCATCTCTATCATGAAACCACTCGCCACGAATACCAATAGACAGGTCGTTGAGAAGGTCATAATACAAATGAGTGTTAATGCTATACCATTCCGCATTCTTGGGTGCGCCGTTCAGCAGAACCCCTCCGGCATAACCATGGACGTGATGCAGAACCAAATGCGTTTTAGGGGTGATTCGATGTTGCAGAACAACGTTGTACATGCCCCAAGGCTTATTGCTCCGCGTGGAAGTCTCGGCGTATGTACCGGTGATGTTTATCGAACTTCTCAGATCATCGCTAGTCCAGGTAATGCCACCTAAACTACCCCAGTTACCGAGTTGTTTATCAAAACCACCATCCCAACCACCGGTAGCGCTACCGGTGGTTGCGCCACCCATAAGCGACCAATTCTTATTGACGGGGTAATTTCCCAATAATCCCGTGTGGGTAAACGGCTCGCCATTATTAAAGGTATAGGCATGCGTATAGAAGAAATTGTCAGGGGCCGGGACTGTCTCATAACCCGTTGGCGAGTAAAAGTGGCCTGCCTTGAGGTTTAGGCCGTTACCAATAGGAACGTAAGCCTCCATATAAGCCTGTGGAAGCGCAATACCGTAGGTACGGGTAGAAGAACAGCATAAATTAAGATCCCAGTTCCCCCTCTCCTGGGGTTGTCCCGAATTCACATCAAAGGATGGAACACCAAATGCCTGGGTATAGATAGCATCCGTACCAAACATGAAATCAAAGCGACCGCCGATATCGAACGACTTACCTTCGGTCACCACGGTACGCTGTAAGAATATATTAAATTGATTCAGCTGAAATCGATTGGCCCGATCAGCGAAAGTGACCGAACCGTTATATCCATTGCCCGGATTGTTCGCGTTATAAGTTGCTCCAGCGTTAATCCAGCCGCCAACCTTTATGCCGCTATCTTTAAATAGATTTGCTAAGCTAGTATTAGCATAGGTGCTGCCGGAGGTCACAATAATTGATAGCAGACTACTTGCTACGGCAAATATTATCTGGCTTCTGCGTTTTGGCAGACATCTCATTTGTGGATTTCCTTAGTTCCCTAGACTTAAGGATTTGACAAGAAGTCAACATCATCGATATTTTTTAGGCGCGGCACACATTCGGTGCTATTAAAAATAACAATTATTATTCACTCCAAGTTACCGCTTTGGCCAAACAACACTCAACCTGGTCATGGTGATCTAAATCACGGATGCGGCTTCCAGCAGGCCATGAGTCACATGGAGAGCGCTAGCAGCCCACCGCGATCTTATCGCGGTGGGCTGCATCCTTGGGCTAGTTAAGCCTGATATGGAAATTCCGACCTGCGTCTATCCCAAGAACAATTTATACGCAGGATTGTTGCTTTCATCCCAATAATGGTTCTCAAGCTGTTTAAGAAATATTTTGAATTCGGCTTTCTCTTCAGGTGGCACTTCCATGCCCACCAGCGCTCGACCGTAATCCGCCCCATGATTGCGATAATGAAATAGACTGATATTCCAGTGGTGGCTCATGCTATTTAGAAATTTCATCAGCGCGCCGGGGCGATCGGGAAATTCAAAACGATAAAGGAGCTCATTTTTCACCTCCCGCGCACGCCCCCCCACTAGATGACGAACATGAAGCTTCGCCATTTCATTGTCGGTTAAATCCTCGGTGCGTAGACCACTTCGCTCCAGACTCCTGATTAATTTTGTCGCTTCATCCCGATTGCGCACCGATACGGCGACGAATACGTGCGCTTCCTTCGGGTCTGCATAGCGATAGTTGAATTCGGTGATGCTTTTCGTACCCAGCATGGCGCAAAATTTCTTGAAACTACCGGGCTCCTCGGGAATAGTTACCGCCATCACCGCTTCGCGCTGCTCGCCTAGCTCCGCCCGTTCGGAAATATGGCGCAAACGATCGAAATTCATGTTGGCGCCTGATGCAATCGCGACGAGACTTTTCTCGCGAATTTTCTCTCGCTTGACGTATGCCTTGGCACCAGCGATGGAAAGCGCTCCCGATGGCTCCAGAATAGCGCGAGTATCCTCGAACACGTCCTTGATCGCGGCACAGATGGCGTCGGTATCCACTAATATAATTTCGTCCACCAACTCCCGACACAAGCGGAAAGTTTCCACCCCAACCTGTTTAACCGCTACGCCATCTGCAAATAACCCTACGTGGGCAAGCTTGACGCGGCGCCCCGCTCGCAAAGACTGGTACATAGTATCGGCATCGACCGGCTCTACCCCGATAATTTTGACTTCCGGATATAGTCTTTTTACGTATGCGGCGATACCGGAAATAAGCCCACCGCCACCGATCGGTGCAAATATAGCGTGGATCGCGCCGGTATGCTGACGGAGAATTTCCATTCCGACGGTACCTTGCCCTGCTATGACATCCGGATCATCATAAGGATGCACGAAAGTAGCACGGGCCTCCGTTGCTAATTCACGCGCATGAGCATAGGCCTCGTCATAGGAATCACCATGGGTCACCACCGTCGCGCCCCGCGCCTCTACAGCCTGCATTTTGATTTGCGGAGTGGTGACAGGCATTACGATAGTGGCGTGACAATTAAGCCGTTGCGCCGCGAGTGCTACCCCTTGCGCATGGTTGCCGGCAGAAGCTGTCACCACACCACGTTTGAGCATGGCGGGAGAAAGCTTAACCATCTTATTATAAGCACCCCGCACTTTAAACGAGAAGACCGGCTGCATATCCTCCCGCTTCAACAGTAGCCGATTATGCAGGCGCGCTGATAAATTTGGTGCCAATTCCAACGGACTTTCTATCGCCACATCATAAACCTGAGCGGTTAGAATTCGTTCGAGATAGCTGTTTTTCATCGCGGCGTGCTGTTCGAGAAATCGAGGACTACAGATTTTAGCATGCCGTAGATGCCCTAAACATCAGATTCATTGTTAAAATTGATGGATAGGATTATCCTAACAAATCGTTACTTATTTTTATTTACAAATAACATCATGACGCAAGACGAACAAAAACGCGCAGTCGCGCAGGTTGCTATTCAATACATTCCCGTCGGTTGCGTGGTAGGTGTCGGCACCGGTTCTACCGCAAACTATTTCATAGAGGAGCTGGCTAGGATCAAGCATAAAATCGAGGGGGCGGTTGCAAGCTCAGAGGCAACTGCCCAACGCCTTAAAGGGCATGGAATCGAGGTTATCGACTTAAACAGTGTTGATGTCCTCCCGGTTTATGTGGATGGCACAGATGAAGTCACTGAACATCTCGCCATGATAAAAGGCGGAGGCGGGGCGTTGACACGGGAGAAAATCGTCGCCGCTGTGGCTAAAAAATTTATCTGTATTGCCGATCAGAGTAAGCTTGTAAAAATACTTGGTAAATTTCCACTTCCGGTGGAAGTAATTCCCATGGCCCGCAGTTATGTGGCACGCGAGATAACGCGACTCGGTGGACAACCCGCCTTACGCCAGGGGTTTACTACTGACAATGGCAACGTAATCCTTGATATATACGGTTTACAAATCTTAAACCCGGTTGAGCTCGAGACAACGCTTAATCATATAACTGGTGTAGTAACCAACGGCCTATTCTCAAGGCGCGGTGCCGACGTGTTGCTGCTGGGTACAAATAGTGATGTTCAGACAATCGTTATCTAGTGCAATCCGTAACAAAACCGTAACAGGCGGCTAGTATTATTTTTTGCTTCTAACTGACAACAGGTTTGCAATGGCAAGTAGCGAACACATATCCAAGCAATTCGACGCCGATCTTGAGGCGGTACGCACGCGCGTGTTGCATATGGGCGGATTTGTGGAGGAGCAGATTGAAAAAGCCATTGAGGCGCTTATCAGCGGGAATGAGGCATTAATTGAAAATATTATTGCCGATGACCATCGCGTGAATGCCATGGAAGTGTCGATCGACGAGATTTGTAGTCAGATCATCGCACGTCGGCAGCCGGCAGCTGGCGATTTGCGAATGATTATGACAGTGATCAAGACTATTACTGATCTGGAGCGTATCGGTGATGAAGCGGAGAAAATCGCACGCATGGCAAAATTGATCTACGAAACCGACCGCATGCACATGCCGCGTTTTGTAGAAATCAGGCATGTAGCTAACATTGCGATGGAAATGCTGCACAAGTCGCTGGATGCATTTGCGCGCTTGGACGTGGCAGCGGCAGCCCGGGTCGTACGTCAGGACGAACAGGTAGATGAAGAATTTCGTTCTATCATGCGTCAGCTCATTACTTTCATGATGGAAGACCCGCGCAAAATTTCTACTGCCTTGGAAATCCTGTTTATAGCCAAGGCAATTGAACGCATTGGCGATCACGCCAAAAATATGTCTGAATACGTGATTTATATGGTTAAGGGGAGAGATGTGCGACATGTGACGGTTGAAGAGATCGAGCGAGAAGTAAGAGAATAATTCCTGCGAATCATTCGGAAACGCCATGCTCGAATACTCCACCCTTGCAGCAGTAGATCTCGGCTCCAATAGCTTTCGTCTGCAAGTAGCGCGAGTGGTAGGGAAACAGATTTATCCGCTGGATAGCTTGCGCGAAATGGTACGGCTTGCCGCTGGGCTTACCGCTGACAAACGATTGGATGAGGATTCCCAGCTCCGCGCTTTGGAGTGCCTAAAACGTTTTGGTGAGCGCCTCCGGGGCTTTCCACCGCACTCAGTTCGCGCAGTCGGCACAAACTCGCTGCGCGTAGCAAAGAACGCCTCAGCATTTCTAAAAAAAGCTGAGGCGGCTCTGGGGTTCCCTATAGAGGTTATTGCCGGGCGCGAGGAAGCACGGCTGATCTATCTGGGGGTCGCTCATAGCCTGCCGACCTCCAGTGACAATCGACTTGTTATGGACATCGGTGGCGGCTCCACCGAGTTTATCATCGGCCGCCGTCTAAAACCCGCCAAGCTGGAAAGTCTCTATATGGGCTGCGTCAGCTACAGTCTGCGTTTTTTTCCCGATGGCAAAATTACGAAGGGCGCAATGAAGCGAGCTGAACTTGCGGCGCGCAGCGAGGTACAAGCTATCGCTGCTGAATTTTCCAGCGCCCACTGGCAAGGTGCGTTTGGCTCATCCGGTACAGCGCGCGCGCTAGGTGAAATTATAAAGCTGAACAATCTTGATGATGCCGGCAATACTGGAGACATCACGCCAGCAGGACTGGACAATTTTCGCGATCATCTCCTCAAGGTCGGCGATATAAAAAAATTGGAGGTTGCCGGACTACGAGCTGATCGCGCGCCCGTGATCCCTGGCGGCTTCGCTATCATGTCTGCCGCATTTTCCGAACTGGGCATCAGTCGTATGTCGCAGGCCATGGGAGCATTGCGCCAAGGGGTGCTCTACGATTTGCAGGGACGCTTCCATAATCAGGATATGCGCGAAGTAACGGTGAGACAATTCATGCAACGTTACCGTGTAGATTCTGCGCAGGCAAGGCGGGTGGAATCGCTGTCGCTATCGCTGGGAAAGCAGTTGCTGGCTGATTTCCCTGGCGAAGCGGAAGAAATGCTGCAAATCCTGTCGTGGGCTGCACGGCTGCATGAGGTTGGCATTTCGGTAGCCCATTCCGGCTATCACAAACATTCCGCATACATCCTCGGCAATGCTGACATGCCCGGTTTCTCAAGAATGGAACAGGAACGTCTGAGTGTGCTTACACTTGCTCATCGGGGTGTTATCGGTAAAGCGCGAGAGTCTGTTTTTGAACTATCGGATTGTGCCCTGTTGTTCGCGCTACGCTTGGCAACGTTGTTTCACCGCAGCCGCAGTGATATCGAATGGCCCCAGTTGGAAGTGCGCCGGGGCAATACAGAATTCGAACTACTCATCGAAGAAGGATGGCTGGAACGCAACCCGTTGACCGATACTGCGTTGGCTGCCGAAATTGAACAATGGGCTACCTTTGGTTTCGAGCTTCGTATAAAAGAGCGACCGGAGGGTGACAATGCTGATAAATCGGAAAAAGCAGCCAGGAGCGCGACCAGCGCATAATTCTGATAAAACGATGGTATCTCATTCCAAAAAGAGGTCCACAAAATCAGGATTGCCGCCCGGCACCCTGGTGCATATAGGCAAAAATAAGATTGCCCCCCCCTGTATTACTTTACTGGACTACGACGTAAATGGTGTTCGTGAATCAGAAGTAACGACCGCTGACCTTATCGATAAAATTAGGCTCACGCGTGGGATCAAATGGGTCAACCTGAACGGATTGGGCGATTCCGGCATACTTGAACAAATCGGCGGATGTTTTGATCTTCATCGCCTGGTGCTGGAGGACATACTTAATACAGAACAGCGCTCCAAACTGGAGGATTATGGCAATTATCTCTATCTGGTGCTAAAAACCTTCCGTCATGAGAACAAGGGAACGGAAGAAAAGATAGAATCCAACCAGATTAGTCTGGTGCTGGGAAAAAACTTCGTATTGTCCTTTCTCGAGACAGATAGCGCTCAGTTTGGGTCGGTGCGCGACCGTTTGCATTCAGGCAAAGGCCAGATCAGGCAATCAGGCGCGGATTTTTTGATGTATTGTTTAATTGATGCCATTGTGGACGGCTACTTCGTCATCCTTGAACGGTTGGACGAGAAAACCGAAATACTGGAAACGGAGTTGATAGCCCGCCCTCAACCGAGTACCCTGCATTCAATTTACCATCTGAAACGGGAAGGTGTATTTTTACGTAAATCGCTGTGGCCGCTACGAGAAGTTATTAGTTCGTTACAGCGGGGGGATTCGCCACTTTTCACCCGCAATACATTGCTTTATCTGAGGGACGTATACGATCACACCATTCACATCATCGAATCGGTTGAGTCCTTGCGCGACTTGACAGCAGGCATGCTCGATATCTACATATCCAGCGTCAGCTACCGCATCAGTACCGTAATGAAAGTTCTCACCGTCATCACTACTATATTTATGCCGTTATCCCTGATTGCCGGCATCTACGGCATGAACTTTCAATACTTGCCAGGGCTCGGATGGGATTGGGGGTTTTTCACGGTACTGGGGGTAATGGCGACAATCAGCGCAGGAATGCTGGCGCTATTTCGCTGGAAGAAATGGTTGTAGTAATACAACCCCCTAAAATTCGAACACTTGGCCGCGCTTCAATCTCTCTGGTTTGAAATCTCCTGCTGCTGTCTGAATTTCTGCCATCGTGGCGTCCTCATTGCCCGGTTCCATGTGGGTGATCAGGAGATGAACCGGCTTGTTGAGGCGCTTTAACCCCTGTGCCAACAGTACCGGACGCATATGGCCAGAAGCCTCGGCCCCTGCCATGTTGTCATTGAGAAACGTGGCCTCGATCATCAGATATTGCAGGTTGTTGATTGCATTCAGCGCGTTCCAGAATGGCTCATGGTATGTGGTATCGCCGCTAAAGATAAAACTGGCCTTGCCACTGTCGAGTTGATAGGCAACGCCTGGCACGGCATGCCGCACTGGTAGCGGAGTAATTTTCCTTCCCGATAACTCCACCATCTGTCCGACCACAATGGATTTGAATATGACGTAAGGATTGCCAGGCGAAGGTAAGATAGTGTAATCCGGCCAAAGCCGGAAATTGAACACATCCTGCTTAAGTATGGCGATGGTTTCAGGCAAGGCATAAACGGTGAGCGGTGTATCACGGCGCGGCCCCACGACGTCGGCCACCATTGGCAGCAGCGCTACGTGGTCGAGATGGGAATGGGTAAGAAATACCGTATCAATGCGCAGCATCTGGCCCACGGTCAAGTCCCCAGCCCCGGTACCCACATCAATCAGAATGTCGTCGTCCAGCATCAGGCAAGTGGTTCTTAAATCAGCCGCCACACCCCCTGTGCATCCAAGTATGGTTATGCGCATTTTGCTCCCGATCAGTCGTGTCGTTTGGGCTGATTAGTAAAATATTCGAAAACTAGCATCTTGTATCTTTTTTCAACCGACGCACATTCATGCCCGGTTATTTTGAAAGCACTTTGGGAGGAGGGTACGCTGTTGCAAAATCTTCCCACGACAGTATCTTAAGTCCGCAGACACGTGCCCAAAAGACGAACACTGCGCGCTGCAGACGTGGCACATCGGCCAAAATCCATACTTCGGAGATGCGCTTGTCCGCACGCCAGCCGCGCAGCATGAGCCCTATGGCCGCTCCTACACCGATGAGGCCGTGCCGCATCTGCAAACAGGGAAGCAATTGTGCCGGTGCCGACGTAAGCCAATGAATGTAACCTCCTTCATGAAACACGTTCTCGACTGCCTCGAGGAGATTCAAGGGAAAATGCATCAGCGTGCAATTGCCGGAGAGGAGCAACACATTGCGCCGTGCGTTGGGATAGCGCGAGTAATAAAGGGTACGATTGCGCCGTACCAATTCCTTGAAAGCGCGGCCGCGCCCAAATGATGCGCCGCCTTTATGGTATATGTGGACGTCAGGGTGCACCCCGAGATGCCAACCACGCAGGTCTAGCCGACGGCCGAGGTCTACATCTTCGTAATAGCCGCGGCCGAATGCCGGGTCGAAGCCGCCAACCTCTTGAAAGACGTTGCGGCGGATGAGGAATGCGTGGCCCTGCAGACGGTGTGTCCGGATGTAACCGCCGGGCTGACGGAGATATTGATCCAAATCATGTCTGTCGTAGTCGTTGCCGGCGGGAATAACGACCGCCAGTTTTGGATCCGCCTCCAGCGCTGCACATAGCGGCGGCAGAAAATCTTCGTTTACTATTGTGTCCGAATTAAGCACCAGCACATAGGATGCATCGGAACGATTGATTGCTTCGTTTACCGAGGCGCCAAATCCCTGATTCTTCTTTGCGTGCTGGACATGGATACGCTCGTAAGGCAAGTGATTGAGCATCTGATGCGTCTCGGCCCCGGAGGCGTCATCCTGGATATAGATCCGTCCTATGGACCGATCAAGGCAGGCAACTACGGAATCGATGCAGCGCCGCGTCAACGCGGGCGCATTATAAACTGGAATCACCACATCGACGGATGGAATGGCCGAGGACATAGCCGATGGAATAGCCGGCATAACGGCTCAGTATCTCCTTGGAAAGTTGCGGAGCAAATCAGGCATCATGCGAAAACAAGCTCCGCAC
>JACCWK010000016.1 GCA_013697655.1 Nitrosospira sp. | reverse complement strand
GAAAAATAAGGTTGTGGCGTAAATCCGCCGCCACAGCCGCGCACTGAATCGAATCCATAATTCGATGCGTTAGAAAGCAGACACTCTATTTGCTACCAAACCGGACAATTCTATTTGTTGCTAACAGCAATTTGTGCTGATTTATTAATGTTTTTTCACCCGTTGCTTTCCGAGAAAAACATACGCAGACTTAGGGGTTGCATTGAGGAATGGAAATTCATACAGATGAGAGCGGCCACTACACGTTATCGCCGCTTCTAAAAACTGCCCGAATTGATTTTACCCGTATCGGTGCTATAAATAATTGCATGTGGGCGCGCGGATATGTAATCATTAATATGTAATCATTAGATTTTCTCATGACTTTGAATTCCAAGCATTTTCAATAGTTGACAACCGTGGTCAAACATCTTGCCAGGCATCTCATGCTCGCCGTTCTCGGTCTGACGGGTGCAATCTATCTAGAACATGTAGCGGCGCAGGATCCAACGGTAATGGATGCGAATATTGGGTCGCTTCCGGGGGGGGGACACCACAATATAATGCAAGACAGCCCATTCGTTTCCTCTGCGATCCTCCCTAATCAAGGTCCCTACTCTCACAACCTTGTACCAAATGGCCGTCCGCCTGCGTCCCGGCCCGGTGCTCCGCTGGTGTTGTTGCCGGTGCCAGCCAACAGCATGTCCGGGATCAATACTCCTTACGGATTGCAGTTCCCCGGAAGCTATATGCCGCCGGGCACGCCCCTGCACCGATTTAACGGTTATACGGTTTGCGATCCACCCGCGATAGCGGTTGGGCAGCGCATAATCAAGATTACGTCAACACGATCTCCATCCGCGCCCAGCGCTCAGCAGCCCTGCCCCATCTACACGATAAACAGCCAGATCCAGCAGCCAAAAGGTTATACGTCCACCACTACATCAACGATTCCAAACGCAGCAGGAGTACGACAATGATTTCTGCCACGGCGGTAATCCCCGTAATAACAAAAAAAATCCACACCATCGGCATTGCCGCGTGCATGACAAGTCTTTTGGTTTTGCCCGGCTGTGCCAGTTTTCAGATCACTGTTCCCGAATCCGACCCCATCAAACCCAAGGGCCACACCGAAGGATATCTGAAGAAGACCATGCACGCCTTCTTCTGGGGTCTGGTGCTTGATCCCCAGGTGCTCTCGGCAGAATGCGATGGCCAGGGTATCAACGATGTCATAATTTACCGCACCCTCGCTCATGACCTTGCCGGTGTCGTAACGCTTGGTCTATGGATGCCAACGGAGGTGTATTTCCGGTGCAAGGCACCTCCGACGAGGCCCGGCATGCTTCCATCGCCATCCAAACGATCAAAATCACGGCAACTTTCCTGAGTGGGCTACTGAAGAAAATAAAGGAACCAAGTCATGTCCAATGGACAGGGACGCAGTTTCTTCAGGGCGCAAACGCTTGAAACAGGGCGGCATCAGGCTTACGAACAGATGCTTGAGGGAGAATGCGCCCTTTAGCATAGACCGGGGCGCAAAGCCGCCCTTCGAAACCTACAACGACGCAACCCGAGAATTGCAAGGCATCCTCCAGACATGTGTTCAGGATGACAAGTCGTCGCGCGCGCAGGGTAACCTGTGGTCACTCAGTACGGTTGCCGTCGATCAGTGGATCGTTAGCCGCGACACTCTTATGGAAAGTGCCGCGGTGCGACAGATTGTTAACAATGCCTTCACCGCAGGCTTAGGTTTGGCGAGCTGAGATGGAAAGCCCGGTCACAGCCAAGCCTGCAGGGACAAGGACAGAAACTACGGAAGCCAACTGGGCAAGGAGGGTTACGACGCTTATGGAAAACTCATGTTGGAAGCTCTCGAAAATGGCGATCCGGATGACCGCTTCCGTACTGCTGCCTCCGGGGAAATTGGTCTTAAATTAGGAGGCAAGGGGTGCACGACCAGAAAAACATACGAAGTGATGGATGACGTACCCGATGATCCTAAAGCACAGTTCCATCTCTATCCGATCTGAATGTCGCAGCTATAGAAGGTGATCTTATGTCCCAGCAATTTCAGTCCAAATCGCTGGCGAAAACAAAGCATCGGATTACGCGCAGTTCATCCAGCCCCACTCGTGCCCGGACATTCCAGGGCGGACGTCCCTCCCCCATTCTCCAGCTGCAACGCCTGCTGGGCAACCAGCCCGTCGCGCAACTGATCCAGGCGCGGCGTCTCACCCCCCAAGGCAGGATCATCGGCCTTCAGCCCAAGCTGACCGTCGGCGCGGCAGACGACCCATACGAGCAGGAAACCGATCGCGTCGCCCGCCAGGTAATGACCATGCCGGATACCGCCTCGAATTCGATGCAACGCTCCGCTGCACCGGAAGACACGCCCGAGGAAAAAATTGCCGAGGAAGGCCAGGATAAAGTTCTGCAAACCCGGCTGCTGACCGCCTCCATCACGCCACTGGCCCAGCGGCAAGTGGAAGAAGAGGAAGAAACCGAAGCGCTCCAGGCCAGCGCTGCCGGATCGCTGGCTGACAGCTTCGAGGCAGGAGCCGAGGTGGAATCCCGCCTCAACCGAAGCAAGGGCGGCGGCAGCCCCCCCTGCCGGATGCCGTGCGCACCTTCATGGAGCCGCGCTTCGGCAAGTGGCAGCATGCCTGCAGCGAATAAAGCTGCTGATGCTTTCAGGATGGCGCGACGCCTCTGTATTGGCTTATCGAGCCTTCATATGGATAGCATAAAACCCGGTGTTGCGCCTCCCCGTATTGTTCTCGTCATATTTGCTCCTTCCGGAAATTCATATTGAAGGCCGACCCGTGCGGTTTTCTCCCCTTAGCTGTCGGCAGGGACAGGTAAACCGAGTGGTGAGCCTTGGTTACGCTACCACAGGACACCATAGTTCGTCCATGGAGTTTATTGCAGCAGGTTTATGTGGCATGCTTACTCAAACCATGTTAGAATGAGAATTGTTCGTGTTAATAATGTTATTAAGTTTATTAATGTTTATTCAAAACAACTATATCTCAAACTGTTGTGTCTAAGTAATTGATTTATAACTCTAAAATATCATGCCAAAAACTCAACAATATGTTGATCCGTCAACAAACTTATCCGGGGGAAAATATCGTGTCACAACGCTGTAGTAGTGATTCAAAGCCAGCGAGCGCTCGCGCCGCTACCCAAGCCAAACAAAAGCGTCGTCATGCTTTACTGCTAAAAGCGTTGCATACCGGGTTAATCTGCTTGGCGGTGACTGCTCCTATGGTATTCTCGCACAGCGTTTTAGCCGAATCAGGTGCCGCTGCCCGCACTGCAGTGCGGGCCTACGATATTTCTTCGGGTTCCCTGGAAACGGCACTTAATCAATTTACTAAACAGGCGGGCATAAACGTTTCGTTCGACGCTGCCGAAGCAAAACGGATAACAGTACTGGAATTGAAAGGCAGTTTTACTGCTCAGGCGGCGTTAGATCGCCTGATGGCTGGAACCGGTCTGGAAGCCGTTCCGCAGGCGGGCGGATATATCGTCAAGAGATCTAGCGCAGCAGATAGTCAACCCGCGATTCTGCCGCCGGTAAATGTACTCGCGCACACCATCACTGGCCCGACGGACGGTTATATGGCCACGAAAAGTTTGAGCGCCACCAGGACCGATACTCTCCTGCGCGATGTACCGCAATCCATAACCGTAGTAACGCGGGATCTGATCAGAGATCAAAACATGCTGAGCATGGGTGACGTGGTGCGTTATGTGCCGGGTGTCGGCATCTCGCAAGGTGAAGGCAATCGCGATGCGGTGATTTTCCGCGGCAACAATTCAACAGGAGATTTCTATGTTGATGGGCTGCGCGATGACGTTCAGTATTTTCGCGATCTTTACAACATTGACCGGGTTGAAGTCCTGAAGGGCTCCAATGGCATGATCTTCGGCCGCGGCGGCGCCGGCGGCGTGATCAATCGCGTGACCAAGGAAGCCGGTTGGACGCCAATAACCGAAATTTCGGCGCAGTACGGGTCTTTCAGCCAGAAGCGGGTGGCGGTCGATATTAACCGGGCCATAAACGACGTCGTCGCTTTTCGCCTCAATGCCGTATACGAGCACTCGAATAGCTTCCGTAACGGCGTGGAGTTAGAGCGCGGCGGTGTCAATCCCACCTTTACCATCAAGCCCAGCGCGCAAACCAAGATTGTTTTAGGCGGAGAATACTTTACCGACAACCGCGTGAGCGATCGCGGCATCCCTTCTTTTGGCACCGTACCTGGCGTCGTAGATTCAGGCCGCCCCGCCGATACCCATCGGTCGACATTCTTCGGCGATCCGAACCGTAGTCCCAACAGTGTTGACGTCCGGGCGCTCACCTCGCTGGTCGAACACGCGTTCGACAATGGGCTCACCGTGCGCAATCGCACGCGTTATGCCGATTACGATAAGTTTTATCAGAATGTATTTTCCAGCGGGCAGGCAACGGCTCAAAGTGCCGCAGGAACGGTAAATGTCGAGGCCTATCAAGATGGAACCCAGCGCAGCAATATTTTCAATCAAACAGATTTTTTATATGCCCTGAATACAGGACCGGTAAAGCATGAATTCATAGCCGGCGTGGAGTATGGCCGCCAGGTTACCGATAATTTCCGCAATCACGGCTTTTTTAATAATAATTTTACTAACGCCGGCAGAACTTCAAGCGTACCTTTTTTTAACCCAATCAGTCTGACTCCTCTCACGTTCAGAGCCGATCCCACCGGCGGCGCTAGTGGTGGCACTGCCACCGCCAATAATCACGGCGTTGTTGAAGTGATTGGCGTGTATTTGCAGGATCAGATTACGCTGCATCCGCAGCTTAAAGCCGTCCTGGGCATACGCTACGATAACTTCGATTTAAAATTCCGCAACAACAACACGGGTCAACAATTCCACACCAATGATGGATTAGTTTCGCCCAGGGCAGGACTGATTTACAAGCCAATCGAAACGATGTCGATCTATGGCAACTACAGCCTTTCCTATGTACCCCGCGCCGGTGACCAGCTTACCTCGCTGAACCTCACCAACGCGGCGCTTAAGCCAGAACAATTCATGAATCTGGAGTTGGGCGCCAAATGGGATATCCGTCCCGATCTGGCGCTTACCGCGGCGTTATATCAACTCGATCGCAGCAATGTCATCGCGCCCGTTCCCAATGATCCCACCCGAACCACGCTGGTCGACGGTCAGCGTGCCAGAGGCGCTGAAGTCGGTTTGATGGGCCGCATCACCCCGCAATGGAGTGTCATGGGAGGCTACGCCTATACGGATGCCGAGATCACGCGCGCAATCACCGGTGCACGAGCGGGCGCGGTCTTGGCGCAAGTCCCCAAACATACCTTTTCCATGTGGAATCGTTATGATTTTGCGCCGTGGCTGGGTTTGGGGATTGGGGTGATTCATCGCAGCAGCATGTACGCCGCGCTTGACAATACCGTGCTATTGCCGGGCTTCACGCGACTGGATTCAGCGATGTTCGTGCGGCTCAACAAGACTTTGCGCGTTCAGGCAAATATCGAAAACATAGCCGATATCGAATACGTTGCGTCCGCCCACAACAACAACAACATACTGCCCGGCGCACCGCGCATATACCGCCTGACGCTGGTTGCCAACTTCTAGACCTTCACGGATGTGAAGAACAAGCATGCTTGAATGACGTAGGGCAGGTTGAATGACTATTCCATCGGGACGGATCAGCATCGGGACAAATTTATCCGCTTTTGTTCCCGTGCTTTTCCAAAAGCGCCAGCAATTGTTTGAAATCGATTGGCTTCGTCAGATGAACATCAAAACCTGCCTCTTTTGCGAGCAGTTTATCTTTTTCTTGTCCCCAACCAGTGGCCGCAAACAAGCGGATGTTAGCACCCCATGGAGCCGCTCGAATTTTGCGCGCCACCTCATAGCCATTGAGATGAGGCATGCCGATGTCGAGTAACGCAATATGCGGTCGAAATCGCGCCGCCTCTTCCAAAGCCGCGCGGCCATCGTGCACGGCTTTTGTTTCGTATCCATCCCGTTGCAATAACATGGAAATTGCAGTTGCCGCAGACTTATTATCATCCGCAATGAGGATGCGGCGTTGCGCGGGAACAAGGAATTCATGAACTGGATGTGATCGCGATGCGGGCAAAGCGGCAGGTGGCGCCGGCATATGCAAGGCGATTTCCTCCGGCGTCGCCAAGGGAAAGTTGACATGGAAAATACTGCCCTGCCCTAACCCGTTGCTTCCGGCACGCGCCCAGCCGCCATGCATCTCAGCAATAGCACGCACCAAGGCAAGGCCGATACCCAATCCCGCCATGGTTCGATCGCTCCTGGCTTTCATCTGCGAAAACATGCCGAATATTTCTTCGGTACGCGAGGGCTCAATACCTATGCCGTTATCCACGACGCTTATCGCTGCCCTGTTCGCGGTTGTCTTGACATCCAGAATGATCCTGCCTCCCGGGTCAGTATATTTGACCGCGTTGGATAACAGATTGGATAGAACCTGGGTAAGGCGTATCGGGTCGCCATAAACCAAGATCGATGAAGGCGGCTTGGTTACTGACAAGGTATGGTTGGCGCCATCAATGAGAGGCTGCGCGACTTCCATCGTCGAGTCGATGATCGAAGCAAGCGTCACGCATTGTTTGTGAAGCGTCATCCGACCCAGCGACAGGCGCGAAATATCCAGGAGATCGTCCAGCAGGATTTTCATAGCCTTGCATTGGCGCTGTACTACCCTCGTGGCCAATTCGCGTTTGACCACGTCGAGACTGGGCGACTCCAGCAACAGAGCCGAACTATCGATCGCTGCGAGGGATTCCGCAACTCATGCGAAAGCGTGGCAATAAGTTCATCCTTGCGCCTATCCGCATCTCGCAGGCACTCCGTGATACGCAGGCGCTCTATAAAATCGGTCGCCTGCCGCGCATACAAATCAACCATTCTCAGTTCTCTCTCGGAAGGGGCATGAGGAGCGCGGAAATGCGTAGTAAGCATGCCCAAGGGGGTGGCGTCGCGGCCGCATAAAGGTGTGGATTGGACTGCCCGGAAACCTGCCTTTTCTGCGACGTCGCGGTGAATCGCGTATCGTTCATCGGCCTGGATGTCCTCGATCACCACGCGTTTCAACGTGCTCAGCGCGCGGCCGCAAGCCGCATCTCCCTCAGCATTTTCCTCGCTGAAATGGTCTAGAAAATCTTGTTCAAAACCCTGATGAGCGGCTATGGTCAATATTTTACGAGCCGGATCGTATAACTGAATGGTTCCCATATCGGCACCACACAGCGCAATAGCTGCCTTCAAGATTTCTTTCAGTGCAGACGCCAGATCGGTAGCATTGAGCAGTCGCGTGCTGAGCTCGTGGAGACGATTGAGAGAGGAAAGTTCGGCCTCTAGTTGATCCTGGGCGTTTCGCAGCGCCTCCTCGATTCCCGCGCGCTCCCTGATATGCTGCCGAAGCATTTTGTTTGACAGCGATAATGCTTTCGTACGTTCATCCACCTTCTTTTCAAGAACATCACGTATATTTATGCTCTTATCCATGGAAAGCATGACGTGTTATGCCGCGGAAGCGAAGCGCGAGAGACTTGTCATCAACCTCAGGTCTTCCCTGTCAAACTTTCGCTCGGGCGAGTGCGCCACTACCCACACGGTGCCAACAGGCCTATTCTCATCATGAAATGGCAGAAGCAGAACCTCCACGATAGGAGGCTTTATGGAATGCAGGACAGCGAAATGGATAGCAGGTTCTTCGAACAAGATCGGCGTGTTCTGCTCCAGCACCATGCCGTACGGACTGTCGGAGCGGGAGATAACAGTGCCCACATTGTTTGCAAAAGATCCGGCACATGCGTGCCAGCGGAGAGCCTTGGTATCCGGCTCGAGAATGCTGACGCCGGCGGAATCGGCATTGCAAAGCTCCAGGGCTATCTCCGCCAGTTTCTGCAAAAGGTGGCGAGGCTTGTTCGCAAGCTCATCAGCCAATGTTACAAGCGCACGGTTCTCGGCCTCGAAATCCTCTCTTCGAAAAGGCCGCTTTAATAACACATCGGTTCCGAAGACTTTCTCCACTACAGGCGGATCTAAATCGTGGGGTGGTAAGCCACCAGCGCCATCATTGTTCACGTGTCACCTCCGGCCGAATTTCATCTTGATCTTATAAAAATGCTTTTCTTGAAATATCGTCCTTTCCATCTTCGCTACCTTTTTTATATGCTCTTGTTGGGATTATTTCTGTGCGACAGCGCGCATATAAAGAAGTCGTTTTTATTCATGTGGTAGCTCTCTGGAAAGAAGCAGCGGGCATAAAAATCGATAAATTAATCCCCTCGGTAGTCATACCAACTAAAGTGGACCCCTCAGTCAAGACAATATTAAGCCGAGTTTAAGAGGGTAGCCGATCACATGCAGCGGAACGGCGCTGCCCCGGTTTTGCTTCTGTTTCTGAGCGAGATTTCTTTCGCTCACTGAAGTTATCCACGATGCGTGCTCCACCGCCGCTCGCTGTCCGGTAGACCTCATCCGGTGTATTGTAGTCCAGCGATTGGTGTGTTCTTTGCGTGTTGTAAAACACAAAGTATTCCGTCAGCCCCAGCAGCAATTCAGGCACGGTGGCGTATCCTTTCAA
>JACCWK010000012.1 GCA_013697655.1 Nitrosospira sp. | reverse complement strand
CTCAATACCGCCATCAAGGAATACATCGCCATGCATAACCAATCCCCCAAGCCTTTTGTCTGGACTGCCAAGGCCAATGACATCCTGCAAAAAGTCATTCGAGCTAATCGCCACTTAAGTTCCAAACAGAATGGCGCACTACACTAGCTGATAGGCAATACTGATTTTCAGGGTAGTTAACGATGGTGGTTACTGCAGGGTGGGGTATCAGGGAAGCTTAAACGATTTTTATTCAATGCATTTGGACATAATGGCCGCTGGAGCCTGGATCTGCCTTAAGGTAGGCACATGAAGTGGAACACGAGTCCAGTAATTCTCTGGATTCAACCGGCTTCTAATAAGGCGAGCAAACCGGCTTGTGCGATTTGAGCATCCTCATTGGATCTCACGCCACTTACACCTATAGCGCCTATGAACTGACCATTTACTGTGATGGGCAGGCCCCCTTCGATTGGCAGGGTTCCGGGTAAGCCGAGGTAACGCATGCGTCCGTCCGAAATGTGTTCCTCCCACACTTTGGTGGGGCGGCGAAAGGCGATAGCGGCGCGGGCCTTTTGTATTGCGACGTCTATGCTGCCGAACTGAGTGTTGTCGAGGCGTAGCAAATGGAGAAGGTGAGCACCGTCATCAACGATAGCAATCACAACTGGCCAGTCGTTGCGTCTTGCTTCCGATTCTGCGGCAGCGGTTATCATTTTTGCATCGTCAAGAGTAAGGATGAGCTTATTGTTCATAAGAAGACCTGAGGATGTGGGAATAAATTAAAAAAGCGGCACGCTATTTCTTAGCCTTGGACAAAAACAAAGCACGCCAGCAAATTCCTGGCGTGCTTTGTGAAACAAAAAGAAATTTATAGCAAAGGCACAATCAACAAGGCAACAATGTTCATGATTTTGATAAGAGGATTAATCGCGGGGCCAGCGGTATCTTTATAGGGGTCGCCGACAGTATCGCCGGTTACCGCCGCCTTATGTGCCTCCGACCCTTTGCCCCCGAAATGGCCGTCCTCAATGTATTTCTTGGCATTATCCCAAGCGCCGCCTCCAGCAGTCATGGAGATTGCCACGAAAATACCGGTAATAATCGCGCCGATGAGTACCCCGCCCAAGGCTACGGGGCCAAGCAAGAGGCCAACGAGCACCGGTACCGCTACGGGCAGCAACGAGGGAATAACCATTTCCTTGATTGCCGCTTTAGTTACCATGTCCACCGCCCTCGAGTAATCCGGCTTGGCGGTTCCCTCCATGATGCCGGGGATCTCCTTGAACTGACGGCGGACTTCCACAACCACGGAACCGGCAGCGCGGCCGACAGCTTCCATTGCCATGGCCCCGAACAGGTAAGGAACCATGCCCCCTAGAAACAAGCCAATGATCACCATGTGATCGGATAAATCAAAAGTGACTAACTTCCCGCCGCTGGAGAGCGCATGAGTATAGTCCGCGAACAATACCAGCGCAGCCAGGCCGGCAGAGCCGATGGCGTAGCCTTTGGTCACCGCCTTGGTGGTGTTGCCCACGGCATCAAGAGGGTCGGTGATATCACGTATCTCTTTCGGCAAACCGGCCATTTCTGCAATACCACCCGCATTGTCGGTGATAGGGCCGTAGGCATCAAGCGCCACGATAATTCCGGCCATCGAAAGCATTGAGGTCGCCGCGATGGCGATGCCATATAGCCCCCCAAGTTCGAAAGCGCACCAGATTGAAAGGCAGACGACCAACACCGGAGCAGCGGTAGACTTCATGGAGACGCCGAGGCCCGCAATCACATTGGTGCCATGACCGGTGCTCGAAGCTTCTGCGATATGCTGCACTGGCGCGTATTCGGTGGAGGTGTAGTATTCCGTGATCCACACCATGGCAGCAGTCAGCGCCAGGCCGACCAAACCGGCGAGATATAGGTTCAGCGATGAAACCAGCTTGCCTTCTATCATTACGCCGTCGCCCAGCATCACAGTGGTGATGGGGTAATAGACGACTGCCGCCAGTACACCGGCAACCGCCAATCCACGATAAAGTGCGTTCATGATCTTTCCGCCCTCGCGCGCGCTAACAAAGTAGCAGCCGATGATGGATGCAATGATAGAGAATCCACCCATTACAAGCGGATAAAGCACCGCATTGGGGCTGTCGGTTATGAGCAGTCCCCCTAGCAGCATGGTGGCAATGATAGTCACGGCGTAGGTTTCAAATAGGTCGGCAGCCATCCCTGCGCAGTCGCCGACGTTATCTCCGACATTGTCCGCAATTACCGCCGGGTTGCGCGGGTCGTCCTCAGGAATACCGGCTTCGACCTTTCCTACCAGATCAGCGCCCACGTCAGCACCTTTGGTGAAAATGCCACCTCCGAGACGAGCGAAAATGGAAATCAGCGAACTGCCAAAAGCCAGACCTACCAAAGCATGAGTCGCGTCTGCGGGAGACGCGCCTAAACCAGCGGTAAGGAAAGCGTAGTAGCCAGCCACGCCTAACAGCCCAAGGCCAACCACGAGCATGCCGGTAATCGCCCCCCCTCTGAAGGCTACATTCAGCGCGGCGTTGAGCCCTTCCCTGGCGGCTTCCGCAGTACGAACATTGGCCCGTACCGAGACGTTCATGCCGATGTAGCCGGTTAGTCCCGACAAGATCGCCCCGATGGCGAATCCAACGGCGGTTTTCCAGCCCAAGGCCATAAAAATAGCCACCAAAAGAATCACGCCGACTATGGCGATAGTGGTGTATTGGCGGTTAAGATAAGCGGAAGCCCCTTCCTGAATCGCAGTCGCAATCTCGCGCATGCGCTCGTTGCCCGTCGGCAAGGCTAAAATCCATCTAATTGAAAGCGCTCCATACACGAGCGCGGCCATCGCACAACCGATCGCGATGATTATACTAGTACTCATTTAAATCTCCAGTTAAAGTCAGATCCTCTGAAACACATACGAAATTTCCGATGCCTTAATTCCGAACCAAGTGCCTATTCATAAATAAAGAAATAATGTAGTAACTACTTGTATGCGTTTTCGAAGAGATTCAAATCGCGAAATCACTCAGTTTTTTTGCGACTGCGACATTCTTCAGTCGGACGTAGTTAGGTAGTCCGTCCTTATAAGGAGGGTAATCTTCACCCTTAATGAGGGGCGCAAGATATTCCCGGCATTTATCAGTAATGCCGAAGCCATCCTTGCTGATAAAATTCTTGGGCATCATTTTTTCCACGTTGGCGACTTTAGCGAGTTGAGCCATGCCGACCTTCCATTTGTAAGGCTTGCTAGATAGACGCTCTATCGTGGGCATTACCGAATTATGTCCTTTGACTGCGAATTCCACAGCGGCCTTGCCCATTGCATAAGCCTGGTCCACGTCGGTTTTCGACGCAATATGACGGGCCGCGCGTTGCAGATAGTCTGCTACGCCCCAATGGTATTTAAGTCCCAGACCTTCCTTGACGATGTTTGCCACAACCGGCGCGACACCACCGAGCTGGGCGTGACCGAAAGCATCCCGTACCCCTTGATCGGAAAGAAAGTTACCATCCTCGCCTTTTACACCCTCAGACACTACTACCGAGCAATAGCCGAATTTCTTGACGTTGTTGTCGATCTTGGCGAGAAACTTCGCCCTGTCGAAGGTGATTTCGGGAAATAGAATAACAATGGGGATTTCACAATCCTTGCTGGATGCCAATCCGCCCGCTGCCGCGATCCATCCAGCGTGGCGTCCCATCACTTCCAACACAAATACCTTGGTCGATGTTTTCGACATGCTGGCTACGTCGAAGCTCGCTTCGAGCGTGGACACGGCAATGTATTTTGCCACCGAGCCGAAACCAGGACAGCAGTCTGTGATCGGGAGATCGTTATCTACCGTTTTCGGAACATGAATGGCTTGGATGGGATAGCCTAGCGTGTCAGCCAGTTGCGATACCTTAAGGCAGGTATCGGCGGAATCGCCGCCGCCGTTATAAAAGAAATAGCCAATGTTATGGGCTTTGAATACTTCGATCAGGCGTTCGTATTCGCGCCGGTTTTGCTCAAGACTTTTCAATTTATAACGGCATGAACCAAATGCACCTGATGGGGTATAGCGCAGCGCCCTGATGGCCGCGAGAGAGTCTTTTCCGGTATCGATCAGATCCTCGGTTAGCGCGCCAATGATGCCATTTCGACCGGCATAGATCTTGCCTATCTTTCCCTTTTGCTGGCGTGCGGTTTCGATAAGGCCCGCCGCAGATGCGTTGATGACTGCGGTTACCCCCCCGGACTGGGCATAAAAAGCATTTTTTGCTGCCATGTTTCTCTCCCCGATTATTTAAATCTTTTGTGACATTTGCTGAACCTGCGCTGACGCATTCGCTCCCGTGGCGCTACAGTCCCGGCAGCGCCACCATGTAGCTTTGCTCAGTTCGCGAATTAAGAAGCCGGATACGACGAAGTCGGCCGAGAATCTTGACTGAAGTTATTTCAGTGATGCGAAAATGGTATCGCGGATATTTTCAACCGATCCGACCCCGGCTATTTTTACATATCTGGGGGCGCCTCTCTGTCCATTAGCCGACCATTTCGAATAATATTCTACCAATGGTTTAGTCTGGGCGTGATAGATTTCGAGCCGTTTCCTTACAGTTTCCTCCTTGTCATCGTCACGCTGTATCAGCGGTTCGCCAGTCACATCATCCTTACAATCTATTTTGGGCGGATTAAATATTAGATGATAAATGCGACCTGAGGCCGGATGCATTCGTCGGCCCGACAAACGCCTGATGATCTCTTCGTCGGATACATCAATTTCAATTACATAATCGATTGGTACGCCAGCGGCCTTCATTGAATCCGCTTGCGGAATGGTGCGCGGAAAACCGTCAAACAGAAAACCTTTTCTACAGTCTGGCTGCGCAATCCGCGCTTTAACCAACCCGATGATTATGTCATCGGAAACAAGTCCTCCAGCATCCATTATTTTCCTAGCCAGCATACCCAGTTCGCTACCTGCCTTGACGGCGGCGCGCAGCATATCGCCCGTAGAAATTTGCGGAATGCCAAAACGTTCCTTAATGTAACTGGCCTGCGTGCCTTTTCCCGCGCCAGGACCGCCTAATAAAATAATTATGATTATTTCCCCTTCCCAACATAAAGCTTCTGCTGATACCGCAGGGAGCGAGAAGCATCCAATAGGGAACCTCCGGATAAGCCCACGGCACATGATACGGTGTTTTGCAGATGGTCTGCTTTAATCAGGCCCCTTGCGAGGAAATAACCACTCGCATCGCCTTTTTTGCATCCAGCCCGCAAAACTACTCCGCGTCCGGCTGCAGCCTATTCAGAGGTTCCTCAATTCCGGGATTATATCGCAGCCAGGCAGGATACCAGAATTTTTTGCGCTGATTTCCGTTTGCATCCAGCGATCATGTATGGCAGTACATTTAAGTAGACGTTTTTCAGCTCAATTTTTGCAACTGTTCCTTGAGCTTTTCCAATGTCGCACCAAAATCCGCGAGCCGCTTTTTTTCCTGCTCTACAATCTTAGCGGGCGCTCGCTCGACAAATCCACTATTGGCAAGCTTGATTTCTGCTCTGGCAGCTTCGGCTTCGATACGCGCGATTTCCTTCGACAATCGCTCACGCTCGGCGGCTATATTCACTTCAATTTTCAGCATTAATCTGAATTCACCAACGATCGCTACCGGCGCTTCAGCATGGGGCAAGCCTTCCTGCAAAATTTCCACCTGAGAAAGTTTTGCCAGCGCTATCAGGTAAGGAGAAAAATTAGTCAGTGTTTCAGGGTTGCCAGCGGCCAAAAGCGGAACTCTTAACGCTGGGGAAAGATTCATCTCACCACGCAAGGTGCGGCAGGCATTGATTATCTCCTTAAGTGCAACGACACGCCCGATGGCGTCTTCGCTGATATTTGCCGAGTCGGCCTTGGGGTATGGCTGGAGCATGATGCTCGCGCCTTGCTTGCCTGCGAGCGGCGCGACTCTCTGCCACAATTCTTCGGTAATGAAAGGAATGATGGGATGGGCAAGCCGTAATGTAGTTTCAAGTATTCGTATCAGGGTGCGGCGGGTGGCGAATTGTAACGACTCGTTGTTGCTGCTTAACTGTACCTTGGCAAACTCAAGATACCAGTCGCAATACTCATCCCAGATAAATTCGTAGATCTCCCGCGCTGCCATATCGAAGCGGTAGTTATGAAAGGCTTGTTCTACCGCGCTTTCAGCCAGTTGCAGACGGCTGATAATCCACCTATCGGCATCGGAGTATTCCGACGACACCGCATTGCCCGAATTTTCCATTAAATCGGTATCTCTTCCCTCGCAATTCATCAATACATAGCGGGTGGCATTCCATAACTTGTTACAGAAATTTCGATAGCCTTCGCAACGCTGCATATCGAATTTAATGTCGCGACCATGGGATGCAAGGCTGGCAAAAGTGAAACGCAGCGCATCAGTGCCAAAAGCGGGAATACCATCAGGGAAATGCTTTCGCGTTGTTTTTTCGATAGATTCGGCCTGCCTGGGATTCATAAGGCCGGTGGTGCGCTTCGAAATCAGATCGGGCAACGTGATGCCGTCGATGAGATCCAGAGGATCCAGCACGTTACCCTTGGATTTGCTCATTTTGTGACCTTCCGCATCGCGGATCAGTCCGGTTATATAGACTTCCTTGAACGGTACTTTGCCCGTGAAATGAAGTGACATCATCACCATGCGTGCTACCCAGAAGAAGATAATGTCGAAGCCGGTGATAAGCACTGAGGTGGGGAGGAAAGTCCTCAGTTCTGGTGTTTCTTCCGGCCAGCCGAGTGTGGAGAATGGCCATAAAGCGGACGAAAACCAGGTGTCGAGAACATCCTCGTCCTGTGTGAGCTCGCGCTTGCCAGCCTGCAGTTGCGCTTCTTCCAGATTGTGCGCTACAAAGATGTTGTTTTCCTCGTCATACCACGCCGGAATGCGGTGCCCCCACCACAGTTGACGGGAAATGCACCAGTCCTGGATATTTTCGAGCCATTGATTGTAAACATGGCTCCAGTTCTCCGGGGTAAATTTAACATCGCCCTTTGCGACCGCCTCCAGGCCCTGTTTTGCCAAGCTTTCCATCGCCACGTACCATTGATCGGTGAGCATCGGTTCAATCACTGTGTGCGTGCGATCGCCGCGTGGCACCATCAACTTGTGTGGCTTGGTCTCCACCAATAGTCCCTGCATTTCCAGATCGGCGACGATTTTCTTGCGAGCATCAAAACGGTCCAGCCCTTGATACGCGGCAGGTGCACAATCGTTGATCTTCCCATTTAGCGTGAGAATGCTGAGTGGAACGAGCTTATGCCGCTGCCCAATCTGATAGTCATTGAAATCATGAGCAGGGGTAATTTTCACGCACCCGGTACCAAATTCGGGGTCGACATACGAGTCTGCGATCACGGGGATGCTTCGTTCGCACAATGGTAAGCGTAGAAAGCTGCCGATCAGGTGCCGGTAACGCGAATCATCCGGATGCACGGCGACTGCCATATCTCCCAGCATGGTTTCGGGACGGGTCGTAGCCACGATCAGTCCTTCTGGTTCTACGGCATCCAAACTTCCATCCATATTTTCCAGCGGATAGAGGATATGCCAGAGAAATCCATCCTCCTCCGTCGATACCACTTCCAGATCCGAGACAGCGGTTTGCAGCACCGGATCCCAATTCACCAGCCGCTTGCCACGATAGATCAGCCCTTCGCGATAGAGTCGCACGAAAACTTCAGTGACCGCGTGGGATAACCCGCGATCCATGGTGAAGCGTTCACGCGCCCAGTCGCAGGAGGCACCCAGTCGTCTCATCTGGCGTGTAATGGTGGAACCTGATTCCTCTTTCCATTGCCACACGCGCTTAAGGAATTCTTCGCGGCCCAGATCGCGCCGATCGACATTTTGCTGGTCCAATTGGCGTTCCACCACAATCTGGGTGGCAATACCCGCATGATCCGTGCCCGGCTGCCATAACGTATTATCGCCGCACATGCGGTGATAGCGTGTAAGGGCGTCCATTAAAGTATGCTGGAATGCGTGCCCCATATGGAGCGTCCCAGTGACGTTGGGAGGTGGCAACATGATGCAATAGGCATTGGTTGTTCCTGGCGCTGTTCCCTCAGGCATAGGGCTGAAATAGCCAGCCGCTTCCCACTTTGGGTACCAGCGACTTTCGATGGTTGGCGGATCAAAACTCTTTTCTAGTTCCATGGTTATCGAGATCGGCGGCGTGCTGGGAAATTTGTAATTATATCGGATGGGATAGACGGGATGGCGCAGGTGGCAAAACAGTTATTATTCAGAGGCTTTTACCCCAGTGAATCAGGATAATAGCCTCGCAAACGTAAATCGGACAGCCGATGTTGTAGAAGAACCGTTGAGCCTGTAAAGTCACCAGCAACGGGCTTTACGGAGGACTTATTCAGAACTTCCCTGGACGTATTTCAAAGCCCAAATAGGCGGCATTCCAATGCTTGCACCAACGCCGCTCGGGCCTCGGTAGCCAGATCGGCTCCAGCGTCCCTAAGTGCGGAATCCACAATTTGCTCCAGTAGCGATGTGATATCAGCTTGAGGCGACAGCATTGTCGGCGGCAGAAGTACTATTTCAGTTAGCATCGGTATGTTGTCTGGCGCTGTGAAGGAGCTTGGCGCTGGCGCAACTGCGGCATCACCTGCTTCAGCCCGAGCCGAGGGCATGCCTTGATGTTTGTGCAGTAACGCATCCAGTTTTTTTAGGATTTCATCATAATCGGCTTCCGACGAGGCTTGGTTTCTGGGTCTCATGAGATTGTGGGAGTGATGAAGGTTATGAGTAGAAAGTGAGCCCAGGTGATACTCCTGAGCTGTGGTTTAGCTGTACTGCTTCAAGTCTGTGATGGCGAATTTCGTACCCTCGGTCTTGATAAAAACGATAGCGCTTTCTTGCAGCCTGGGTATCCTCCGGCGTGGTCCCGGTAATTTCAATCAAGCGCTGGAAACGGCTGAAGAAAGGTGGATGCTCAATGTCCAGGTTGAGCAAGACATCATGCGAAAGATTCGTGGGTTGGCGGCCAAGTATGACGGGGGTTACCTCGGCTAGCTTGTCTTCAGCGCGGCAGTGCGGAATAAAATCAGTCGAGGAAAATGTCCACAATAATTTGTCAAGCCGGTCGACCACCGCTCCATCAGGGGTGTAAATCATCAGTTTAAGGCCTTGCCGCACTACCTTGGCCACAAGACGGCAAGCAGTCTGCAACCTATCGCCGCCGCCAGAATAGAAGTCAATTTCGGTCATAACTATATTAGGGGGTCTTCTTCAGCGTTCGTCTGATCAGGAATTGTGTCAGAAGTGGTACCGGTCGGCCTGTTGCCCCTTTTTCCTTGCCGGATTTCCACGCGGTGCCAGCGATGTCCAAGTGGGCCCACCGGTATCTTTTGGTGAACCGCGACAGGAAGCAGGCGGCGGTAACGGTTCCGGCAGCGCGCCCACCAATATTAGCTATATCCGCAAAATTACTTTTCAGTTGCTCCTGGTAATCGTCCCATAACGGAAGACGCCAGGCGCGATCCGCTGCCTCCCCGGAAGCGTACAGCAATTCCTCCGCGAGTTCTTCATCATTGCTGAGCAGGCCCGATGCCACATGGCCCAGCGCGATGACGCATGCGCCAGTGAGCGTGGCAATATCTATTACCGTTTCCGGTTCATAGCGCTCGGCGTAAGTCAGCGCATCACACAGGATTAGCCGTCCCTCCGCATCAGTGTTGAGAATTTCTATGGTTTGCCCGGACATGCTGGTAACGACATCGCCAGGCCGGGTGGCATTGCCGCCTGGCATATTCTCGGTGGTGGGGATGATTCCGACCACATTAATTGGAAGCTGCAGTCGCGCGATCGCTGTAATAGTGCCGAGTACACTGGCTGCACCGCACATATCGTACTTCATTTCGTCCATTTCCGCTGCGGGTTTCAACGAAATGCCGCCTGTATCAAAAGTGACACCCTTGCCTACCAACGCGATGGGTTTTTCTTTCTTCGTCCGTCCCCAGTATTCCAGAGCAATCAGCTTGGCGGGTTGGCGACTGCCTCGTGCAACGGCCAGCAACGCTCCCATACCGAGCTTTTCCATATCCTTCTGCTCTAGAATGGTGACCTTTAGCTTGTAAGCCTTAGCTATTTCCACGGCCTGTTTTGCCAGATAGGTTGGGGTACAGATGTTAGGCGCGAGATTGCCGAGATCCTTGACTACCTTCATCCCATCGGCAATGGCGAGCCCTTGTTGCAGGGCTTCTTCGCTGGAGGCGAGTTCTGCTCGGCTGCTCATGCCCAAAGTAACTTTATGCAGATGCGGTTTGTTTCCCTCCATTTTGCTTTTGAGGTGGTCGAAACGGTAGATGCTTTCCATTGCAATAATCACGATCTGTGAAACTTTCCAGCCAGCGTCGCGTTTTTTTACTGGCGCCTCTGTTAAAAACAAAGTGGCGTCCTTAGCCCCGGTTTCATGCAGCGCTTTGAAAGTAGCGCGTATCGCATCGTGGTATCCTTTATCACCGAGGTCTTGTTCCTTGCCGAGCCCCACCAGCAACACACGCTCGCACAACGTGCCGGGCACATTGTGCAATACGAGTGTCGAGCCTGCCTTGCCCTCCATATCTCCGCCGCGCAATATGCCGCTGATATATCCATTGGCAATTTCGTCCATGGCTTGCGCAGCATCAGTCAGTTTGCGCGAATCGAGTACACCCACAACTATGCAGGCACTGCGCTGCTTCTCCGGGTTCCCGCCTTTTATGCTAAATTTCACTTCTTGCTCCTTAATTCATGGTTTTGCCGGCGGGTTGCAAAGCCGGCTAATGGCCGATTATCGCCGGACTATTCGCATAAAGTCAAAGCAGACAGAATAACTCACAATACGGAACCATCATGAGCGGGTTTGGGATGTTAGTCTCAGGTAAAGTCCAGATATCGATTAGCTAGTGTAGTGCGCCATTCTTTTTGGAACTTAAGTGGCGATTGGCTCGAATGACTTTTTGCAGGATGTCATTGGCCTTGGCAGTCCAGACAAAAGGTTTGGGGGATTGGTTATGCATGGCGATGTATTCCTTGATGGCGGCATTGAGT
>JACCWK010000007.1 GCA_013697655.1 Nitrosospira sp. | reverse complement strand
GATCTGAAACAGGAGATGGGCAAGCGCGTACCGGTCAGAACCAAGACCAAGTTGCGCGAGGCCGCGAACGATCATATGGCGATGCTGGAGCAAAACCCTGAGCGCGTTATTGGCTACTTCCAGGATCGCCGGGTTCGCTATGCGGCTTAATACTTCACAGGGCCGAAGCAAGAGCTCTTCACTTAATTCGGGTTTGTTATGGCAGGATAAGATCCTGGTCCCCAGCGCCTATCTATCTGGATTGTTGGACCCCGCTTCAACCTGGATGTCGAATCACCTTCATGCCACCCCAGTTATCCTTCATCATTATTTCGAGATCAACAGCGATTCGTATATGGCTGCTTCGGTATCTTCAGCCCCGGTTCTCTTTGCAGTCAGTGCGGATTAAATCTAATCTTCTGGAAGATAAAATTCCGGGGGAAGCTCATCATGAGAACCATACACCTGGTTCTGGCTAATTACGCACGTTCGATCCCGACCAAAATGTTTGGCCGCATAAAGTGCCTTATCCGCGGCATTTACCATGACATCCGCGTCAGGCATGTCGAATTCCTTGCAAGCTACGCCAATGCTGATTGCAGTTTGCATTTCCACGTCAGCAACCTTGATCTTCAGCGATCTCACCATCTTGCGCAGCCGTTCGGCGGCATGAAACGCGGACTTCAAATCCGTGTTGCGGCAGATTACGAGAAACTCTTCACCGCCCAGGCGGCAAACGCTATCATCCTTTCGGGCCATGACCTGAATGGCTTTTGCCGCTTCTTTCAACACGATGTCACCCACGGCATGACCGTAATTGTCGTTGATTGATTTGAAGTGATCTATGTCGATCATGATGACTGACAGAGGCTGTCCGGAACGAGTCGTGCCGAGCCACGCCTGAGATAGCGCATCCAGGCCGGCGCGACGATTTGGCATGCCCGTCAGCAGATCGGTCAGCGCAGCGTGTTCCAGTCTTCGATTGCTGATGGCCAGCTCCGCCGCAAACTGCTTGAGCTGAGCCCGGTCCCATTCCCAGGTTTCCAGCAGATTGACGTAGCGCAACGCAGCGCGCATTCTGGCGCTCAAGGCGGGGATATTCACCGGCTTGATCACGTAATCGTCCACGCCGGCCTCAAAAGCCTCGACAAGTTCTTTCTCCGTCTCGACGCTCGTCAGCATGATGATGTACATGGCTTGACCCCATTCGGTAGCCCGCAGGGCGCGACAGAACTCGATTCCATCCATCACCGGCATGAGCCAATCCGTTACGACAATCTGGGGCATCACCTCCAGGGCCATGGCCAAGGCCTCTTGGCCGTTGATGGCCGAATAAACCGGTCGACCAAGCATGCGTCTGAGTACGCCCTCCATCATGATGCGGCTTGTAGTGTCGTCCTCCACAAGAAGAACACGCAACCGGGCCGATTCGCCTTCTCCAACAGACTTGGGCGCAGCAGCCGTCGTCATCTTGGCGAAGGGAGGAAGCGTAGAGGTCGGCACCTTGAGCAGTTCGCCCCATACGCGCCATTGGAGAAAAATCCGATCAACCACGGCGCCCGTTTTATCCACGTCCAGCCCGATCTTGCCTCCCAGCAGCATGAGTTCGGAAGTCTTGCTGTAGCGTTCCGTTTCCGGCGTCAGTCCGAGATCTGCCAGGCATTTGGCATGATAGAAAAGATGGGCCAACTGATAGGGACGCGAGCCTTCGGAAAAGCCCGAAACCTCGGGCGCCTCGTGATAACAGAGCGGTTCCACGAAGGCCGTGGGGATGCCGTAGTCAATTAAAATGGCGGAAGTGAGTTCTTTATGATCGACGTGCAGGCGCTGGTGCTCTAATTCCAGCAGCGCGCTGCCAGCGTCCTGCTGCGCCAATAGTTGAGCGTATTCGACGGGATAAATGGTTGCCAGCGCCAGACTGCCGATGCGAGCCAGCAGACCGCAGACAAATAGTTCATCGGGCGGTCCGTCCCGCGTATGCGCACCCAGCTCCTGGCAGGCCACGGCCATCAGCAATGAATGAGACCAGAAACGTGGATAATCGAATGACTGACACGGACCGTTCGGGTACTGGTCGACCAGAGAGAAGCCCATGGCAAGCAAGCGAACAGCCGAGAGGCCCAGCCGCAGAATCGCATCGGGGATGGCGGCGATCGGCCGTCTTCCATGAGTCGCCGCATTAGCCAACCGAAGGAGGCGGCCGGATAAGGCTGGATCGGTCTGCACCACTCTGGCAATTTCTACTATCGTCGCATCGTCTCGGCGACAGATTTCCATGATGGCCAGCGCCACCCCTTTCGGGCTGGGAAGTCGTGGGTCGATTTTAATTAGCATGGAATGACGCTAAAGGGTTAGAGAAAGCCGTTTCTTGCAAGTCCATACCTGCACCTGCTCGATGAAATAGACCCCTGCTAAAAGCAACTTTCTGTCTGAATTTCGATAACTATACTGGATTTTGATTACCTCATCGGGTTGACTGCAAGCCGCAAGAGCCCTTTTGAAGTTCATTTATTTACTATTCAAGGCATTTGAACAGTTGACGGCACTATGCGATTTTGCATGGAATCACAGCGTCTTCATCGTAAGAATAGACTCCACATAGCCGGTGATATCCGTCAGCAACGATAACTCTTCTGTTGGCTGAATCTTTTAATAGAAGGAGAGGCGATAACCGCGCTCCCGATTGTATTTTTTGTTGAACTTTTTCGACATGAGCATTGCTAATGCCGAGCAACGATAAACCCGAGGCCCTAAAAATATTTTTTGCTTTGAACGTTGATATCGACGCGCGTTTCAGTTTGTTCACATGACTGATGGCGGTCTTTTTATCGTACAGCAGGCATAAGTATGATAAAGCGGCTGAATAATCGTGCTCTTCCGGCTCGCTCAACCACTTGATTTCGATTGTCTTGGACATTTCCAGCTCCCTTGCCTTTCCTGGTTCGAAACCGAGGCGTCTAACAGCCATTCAATAGACCTGGCGGTCAGCACTATTACAATTACCGGACATTTAGTGCGACAGCAAATTATTGAACCACTTATCGCTGCAAAACCGTCCGTCTGCATAAGCATAATAATACGGGCGAATGGAGTCGACATAATTTTGGTATGTGGATGGGCCAAAAGGCGACCTAACTACAGGGATACCCTTTTAAATTATGTGCCCCAACGCACTGACCAGTCTAAGCACTAACACTATTCTATTTCTGAGCGGTGGGCACGTTTATCCAATCAAATCAAATCGAGTGAAATTGCGCAGTCTCCGTTGGGGACAGGAGAACGGCAGATGTTTTTCAAAAGACTTAAAGCGTCAGGCTTGGGACAGAATTCCTATGTACTCGGATGCGGAGAAGGGCTTGCCGTAGTTATCGACCCGAGGCGCGATATCGATGAATATCTGAAACTCGCTCAGGAAAACGATTTAAGCATTGCCTACATTCTTGAAACGCATCGCCAGGAAGATTTTGAATTCGGTTCTCGCACGCTGGCGGCAATGACGGGCGCCAGGATTGTAACGGGTGAACACGAATTGTTTGGGCACTCCGATATCAAGCTCGCGGATGAAAAAGAGCTCAAGGTGGGCACCACACGCATCATTGCGCTTGAAACACCTGGCCACACACCTGAAAGCGTAACGTATGCCGTCTACCCAGAGGATACCAAGGATAAATGCTGGGGAATATTTACCGGGGATGCGCTCTTTATCAGCGAGACCGGACGCACCGATCTGCCTGACCCGGATAAAACAAAAGAGAACGCAGGCATTCTTTACGATTCCATTCACAAAAAGATTGCCCCGCTGGGCGACCAGACCCTGCTTTTTCCCGCGCATGGGTCTGGCTCGGCGTGCGGAGGGAATATTTCAAAGCGCGATGATTCCACTCTCGGAATCGAAAAAGAAACCAACCTCGTTTTCAAAGTAAGCCGCATGGAATTCGTCGACCACAAGGTTTCCGAGAAATTACCTCGCCCGCCTTATTTTTCTCATATGGAAAGAGTCAATCTGATAGGCGGAAGACCACTGGGATTGTCGACGAATTTCCGCGTCCTTCAGCCACCGGAATTCCAAAAAAAGATGAAGGACGGAATCGTCATAGATTGCCGCTCACCCGATACATTTGCCGGCGCACATATTCCTTTATCATATAATATCTGGTTGAAAGGGCTTGCGGCCTTCGGCGGCTGGATCGCGGACGAAAACACCTTAATATATCTTGTGGTCGACGAATCGGCTCATATCCAGGAAGCCGCCACGTCTTTGTCGCGCATCGGCATCGACAGGATTGAGGGCGTGTTGAGCGGCGGCGTGGAAGCTTGGCGCGAACAAGGGCTTCCCGTGTACGGGCTTGGCACTATCAGCGCGCAGGAATGCGCGAACTGGATGCAGGAACGCCAGGTAAACGTGCTTGATGTACGTGATGACAATGAATGGTCGAAGAAACATATACCCGGAGCACTTCATACGTATGTAGGGCATATAGAAAACAGTAGCCTTCCTGTTCCGAAAGACAGCGAACTTGTAGTTCATTGCAGCGTGGGGCATCGGGCTGGCCTGGCTGCAAGCATCCTCGAACGGAACGGGTTTACCAAAGTCTATAACATGCTCGGGGGCATTTGCGCATGGGAAGCGTTAGGTCTTCCATTGGAAAAGTCCGGCAAAGCGGACTCAGTCACCTAAGCTAACCCCAATCCAACAGGCCCTTAAGCCATCTAATACAACTCATCCACGACAGGAGGCATTGATGGAATATGACAGCGGGGCATGGTCTCCCTACCTCGTGGGGGCGCTAATCGGCATGCTCTCGATGGCAACGTTTTATTTTTCCAATCAGCCGCTGGGCGTTTCAACATCTTATGCGCGCATTGCCGGACTCATTGGAAAACTGGTCTCCAAAGGGCATACCGAATCCCTCAAGTTTTTTCAGGAAACAAAACCGCAGATCGACTGGGGTGTCATGCTCATGATGGGTATTTTCCTGGGCGCCTTTCTGGCCGCGTATACCGGCCACGAAATCACTGCGCAATGGATACCCCCTTTGTGGGAAGAACGGTTCGGCCCAAATCCGGCTCTGCGTCTTGGCGTTGCGTTTATAGGCGGCATGGTTATGGCGTTTGGGGCGCGGCTGGCAGGCGGCTGTACCAGCGGCCATGGCATTAGCGGAGCGTTGCAACTCTCTGTCGGCTCATGGATTGCGCTGATGTGCTTCTTCGCAGGTGGCGCTGTCACCGCGAATCTGATGTTCGGCATATAGGATACTGCGTCATGAATTCCATTACGCTGACCACGCACGAACCGCTGTCCCCTGTCGCCTTCCCGACTCCGCAAAATAAGCCCAACAACGAAGAAAATGGGTCGAAAGAACAGGCACAAGGAAAGGAAAATGGGTCGAAACAACTCATGCTGGGACTCGTATTTGGCGTCATATTCGGATTTTTGCTTCAGAAAGGAGGCGTTGCCAAATATGACGTCTTGCTGGGGGCGCTTTTTCTAACTGATTTCACTGTAATGAAGATCATGCTCACCGCGATTGCCGTTGGCATGATCGGAATCTTTTCAATGCATGCACTAGGATTTGTCCAATTGCATGTGAAGCCCACCAGATATGCCGCTAACATAATTGGGGGATTGATTTTCGGCGCTGGCTTCGCGTTGCTGGGCTATTGCCCGGGTACCGGTGCCGCCGCGCTGGGACAAGGCAATTACGATGCAGTTGCAGGTGTCTTCGGCCTGATTGCAGGCAGCTATGTCTATGCCGAGATGTCGGGTTACCTCGATTCGACCATTCTGAAATGGGGTACCCGCGGCAAGATCATGCTCCCCGATCTGCTGGGAGCACGGCTTTCACGCTTTATAGTTTCTTTTATACCGTTATTGGGCCTGGTTCTTTTTGGAATAGAAAAATATTTTCCGTAAGAATTTGAATAATAAGTACTGCATGGCTAGTGTAGTGCGCCATTCTGTTTGGAACTTAAGCGGCGATTGGCGCGGATGACTTTTTGCAGGATGTCATTAGCCTTGGCAGTCCAGACGAAAGGTGCGGGGGATTGGTTATGCATGGCGATGTA
>JACCWK010000001.1 GCA_013697655.1 Nitrosospira sp. | reverse complement strand
CTTTGTGTTTTACAACACGCAAAGAACACACCAATCGCTGGACTACAATACACCGGACGAGGTCTACCGGACAGCGCGCGGCGGTGGAGCACGCATCGTGGATAACTTCAGTGAGCGAAAGAAATCTTGCTCAGAAACAGAAGTAGAAACAGAAGCAAAACCGGGGCAGCGCCGTTCCGCTGCATGTGACCGGCTACCCTCTTAAACTCGGCTTAATATTGTCTTGACTGAGGGGTCCACTTTAGTGCGACATCAATCCCTCTGCCGAAAATTTACCGGATAGCTTTATTTACATAGATTTGGAATCTGTCGCTTCGGGGAACCTTCTTTTCAAAAATAAAATCCGCAAAGCAGATGCCCCAAGCAGAGCGCAGCGCCTACTGAACAATGGCGATGTTATTTATCAAATGGTAAGGCCATATCAGAAAAATAACTTTCTCTGCAATTTTACGGACGGATATGACTATGTAGCATCTACTGGATACGCACAGCTTAGGGCATTTAACTCAAGCAAGTTTCTATTCCAGGCAATTCATACTGATGATTTTGTAAGCCAAGTTTTATCAAAGTGCACAGGATCAAATTATCCGGCCATTAACTCTACAGAGTTGGCAGATATAAGCGTAATCATCCCCGAACCGCCTGAACAACAAAAAAAATCGCCGACTGCCTTTCTTCCCTTGACAAACTCATCGCCGCACAAACCAAAAACCTCGACACGCTCAAGCTGCACAAGAAGGGACTGATGCAGCAACTTTTCCCCAATCTAGCGAAGGAGTGACGTATGACCCCTCAAGTCCTACCAATTCACTTCGGCAATCTCCAGGGGAAGCATGAAATAAACGCAGATTCACTTCTTGTTTTCATAGAGTCTTATAAAGAAATTGTCGAGTTTTTTGGACTTGCTATAGACATACAGATTGGCATTCCCGAGGAAGGCGGTTGGAAAACTAACCTGTCTATTGCAATTAGCTTTATTGGAGCAAACCCTTTTATTACCTTGTTAACCGGAGAAACTGCTGACGATTGGGCGAAAAAAGGAAACACTGAAATCGTTCAAATCGTTCGGATCGTTAACGAGTTCATTACAAAAAAAGCGGCGAATATTCCTGAAGAGTTTCCAAAAGAATGCATCAAGCAGAAAAATAAAATTTACTATCAATTTCAAAAAGACAACTGCATAGACACCTTTCGCTTAGGCGATTCCATTCCCATACTTCGGAACAATTTCCATTTGTACATCAAAGAAGTATCCGATGAAGAACTCCTGTATTTAGGTGAAACAAACATTACCGTGCATAGCCCAGATTGGAAAGGTAAGCGCTCTTGGCGCGGAAAAATTGAAATTATTGAGGATGACGAAAATGCCTTTGATTTCGATAAGGATTTAACTGGTGAATTCTGGGAAAAAGTTAAGTTGGATGCATTGCCACTACATACCACTGATGTTATGCGTGTCCAGATAGTCAAACGACCTACCACCAAAGTTAAATACTTAGTTATTCGGGTTTTAAGTTACAACAATGTTGAAATTGATGTCCCTCTATCAAGTTCAGGGTTAAGTAGGTTCACAGTATCTTCTGAGTTTGTAGCTAATCGGCCTGTTCAACGTGATTTATTTGACGGGGTAACTCCATGACCGAACAAAAGAAACAAGTAAGCTGGTTCATCGAGGAGTTCATCGCTATCCAACCCCGACAGCCCCAAAAGCTCAACAAGCTTAAGGCGCTTAAGGCGCACAAAAAAGGGCTGATGCAACAGCTATTCCCATCCGCTGACGAGGTGCATGGATGAGCGGTCAGCCCAAGATTCATACCTACAAATCCATGAACCGGCTGGTGCAAAGGCTACGCGACGACCTGAAAAATGATCAAGATTTCGTGCTGCTCTACGCCTACAACGGCACCGGCAAGACGCGCCTGTCGATGGCGTTCAAGGAAGCAGGCAAGAAAAAGCAGGGCGAACGCGATACGCTTTACTTCAATGCCTATACGGAAGACCTGTTCCATTGGGACAACGATCTGGACGGTGACGCCGAGCGCGTTTTAAAGATCAACTCGGCATCCCGTTTCTTTTCCGGCTTCAAGGAGCTGGCGCTGGAAGAGAAAATCTTTGCTTACCTGGAGCGCTATGCCGATTTCGATTTCAGGATCGACTACGAGAATTGGACTGTCACCTTCACACGCGAAGACGCCACGCACATCAAGATTTCTCGCGGTGAAGAAAATATTTTTATCTGGTGCATTTATCTGGCGATTTGTGAATTGACTATCGACGGCTCAGCAGCCTATGCCTGGGTGAAATGTCTCTACATTGACGACCCGATTTCTTCGCTGGATGACAATAATGCAATTGCGGTCGCCAGCGATTTGGCACAATTGCTCATAAAGGGTAAGGATCGACTGAAGACCGTGATTTCTTCGCATCACGGCCTCTTTTTCAATGTGATGTGCAATGAACTCAAGAAGACGCCGCACAAAAAATATTTTCTGCACCGTGCTAATACTCCAGACAGCTACACCTTACGCGCGACCGATGACACGCCTTTCTTTCATCATGTCGCGATGCTGAGCGAACTGCAACAGGCATCGGAAACGGGCAAGCTCTACACGCATCACTTTAATATGCTGCGCAGCATTCTGGAAAAGACCGCCACCTTTTTCGGCTTCAATGATTTTTCCGCCTGTATCCACGGGGTAGAAGATGAGGTCTTATATGCCCGTGCGCTGAATCTGCTAAGCCACGGCAAATATTCGGCTTACGAACCGACTGAAATGGGCGACGACACCAAAGCCTTGTTCCAAGTCATCCTGAAGGCTTTTCTCATTCGCTATCGATTCGATCTACCCGAACTTTTCACTGAAGTACCAACACAACCGAGCCAGCCATGACCGAACACGATCAAAAAGAACTGGGCAATACCCTCTGGGCCATCGCCGACCAACTGCGCGGCGCGATGAACGCGGACGATTTCCGCGATTACATGCTGTCTTTCCTCTTCCTGCGCTATCTGTCGGACAATTACGAGGCCGCCGCGAAGAAGGAACTGGGTTCGGACTACCCTGACAATAAAGACGAGCCGAATACCCCGCCCCTGCGCCTGTGGTACGAAGGCAATCTGGAGGACATCGAGCAATTCGAGGCGCAGATGCGGCGCAAGGTGCATTACGTCATCAAGCCTGAATACTTGTGGAGCAGCATCGCCGAGATGGCGCGCACACAGGATAAGGAGCTGCTGCATACCCTGCAAAAGGGGGTTCGCTATATCGAGAATGATTCGTTTGAAAGCACCTTTCAGGGTTTGTTCTCGGAGATCAATCTGGATTCGGAAAAGCTCGGCAAGCATTACGCGGATCGTAATGCCAAGCTGTGCACCATCATCACCAAGATCGCCGAAGGTATCGCTAAATTTTCCACCAGCAGCGATGTGCTGGGCGATGCCTATGAATACCTGATCGGTCAGTTTGCTGCCGGTTCGGGCAAGAAAGCGGGCGAGTTTTATACGCCACAGCAGATTTCGACCATACTTTCCGAGATCGTGACGCTCGACGGTCAGGACCCCGCCACAGGCAGGAAGGCGCGGCTGGATAAGGTGCTGGATTTTGCCTGCGGTTCGGGTTCGCTATTGCTCAATGTGCGTAAGCATCTGGGGCCGCACGGCATCGGAAAAATCTATGGGCAGGAAAAGAACATCACCACCTACAACCTGGCGCGCATGAACATGCTGCTGCATGGGGTGAAGGATACGGAATTCGAGATTCACCACGGTGATTCGCTGCTCAACGATTGGGACATCCTCAATGAGGCCAATCCCGCAAAGAAACAGCATTTCGACGCCGTGGTCGCCAATCCGCCCTTCAGCTACCGCTGGGAGCCGAGCGATGCGATGGGTGAGGATTTCCGTTTCAAGAATTATGGGCTGGCCCCCAAATCCGCCGCCGACTTTGCCTTTCTGCTGCACGGGTTTCACTTCCTGGGCAAGGAAGGCACGATGGCCATCATTCTGCCGCATGGGGTGCTGTTCCGTGGAGGCGCCGAGGAACGCATCCGGCGCAAGCTACTGGAAGACGGGAATATCGATACTGTGATTGGCTTGCCTGCCAATCTGTTTTTTTCGACGGGAATTCCGGTTTGTATTCTCGTTTTGAAGAAGTGCAAAAAACCAGACGACGTGCTGTTTATTAACGCCAGCGAGTATTTTGAAAAGGGCAAACGACAAAACCGGCTGCGTGAAGAAGACATCAGCAAAATCATTAGCACCTACCAGTTCCGCAAAGAAGAAAACCGCTATTCCCGCTGTGTGGGGATGAATGAAATTGTGGAGAAAGGTTATAACCTGAATATCTCCCGTTACGTCAACACTGCCAAAATTGAGGAAACAGTCGACCTTGCTTCAGTGCATGAAGGCTTAGTAACGCTGGAGGAGAAGATTGTCGAATCCAAGGAAAAGCACAACGCTTTCCTTAAAAAACTTGGATTACCGCCACTCCCGTAGGCCCGATTGATCAACGGATCAAATCACGGGCATTTTCCAATGACTGGTTTAGTGCTATCTGCGGTCATTTTAGTGGAGACAGTGACTGACGGGATTGGCCGACCTCCTGCCGTCCATGCCGTCTCCACGTCCTTGCTGCATCAGCGATGGTAGTTGCGAAAAGTTGCCGCTGGAAATATTGGATTTAATGGCGGGCGTGTTCACCAGCACTTCCGATGCCGGCACCCATCCTGTCTCGCCCTTTGGGCTTTAATCGTCAACATGCAGTGAAGCCATGCGCTATCTCAACAATTAGGTAGTTATAAATCAGGGAGCGTGACAGAACCAGATTTGTGGGAAGTCTTTCCACAAAATTTGTCGGAAACGGAAATTTATATTTCCTCATAACCGCGGTTGATCTCGATCCAGTGGTGACCAATAATTCAATGCTAAACGCCGGCATTCACCTGTCCTCATTATTCTGGCATAACTCCATCACACCAAAATAGAGTAGCATTATGGTCAATGAACGAAATCACCTTGTTCGCTTCAAGGAAGTACGACACTATTTGATATGCCCGCACTTGTAGCCAGCCAGGGATTAATGCTTCAGTTGCAAGGGGTGAAACGAATATTTTCTCTATCCTAAGGCGTTGCCCGCCTACTCGCTGAATCACAACATTCTGTCATCGAAACCTTTCTCAAACTCGGCGCTGCTAGAGCGCCCGCATACATGCATACGAAAGGCTAACCCTTCCATTTGCGGATAAGGGCTAGCTTTATTGTTGGTCTCTTACATCAAACGTTAAGCGTCTGCTTGAGAAGGTTAAACCACCCAGTCCGAGTCGGTATGGACCCACAACATTTCATACATCCCCGCTAGATAATGCTTTTAATTTTGGCTCTGACCATCAAGAAGACCATCACGCTTTTCGTGCTGGTGGGACCTCTTTCCATGATCCCGATTTTTCTCGCGGCCGCGGAGGGTCTTGACCTGCACAGCAAGGGCCGTTTTGCCAGGACTATTGGATTTAGCGTCACGGTAGCATTGCTGGTCGCAACATTTCTGGGGATGCCTATTTTAGGATTGCTCGGCGTGTCGCTCGGTGCGATGCAGGTTGGCGGAGGGATTATCGTCTTGTTGCTGGCAATAGCCATGGTTCTTGGGAAGGAATCAACCTTCAAGGGCTCGCCCTCTGACGCGAACGAATACGGGGTGCGGGAAGCAGCGATCGTTCCGCTGGCTGTGCCATTGCTCGCAGGGCCGGCAGCATTCAGCTATGTCATGGGAAACAGCGCCTGGCACACCTCTGCGGATCTGATCCATGTGGTGGTGCCGATCCTTGCCGTAGGTATCGCGTGCTGGATAACTTTTTATATGGCGTGTCAGGCTGAAAAGAAAATTCGGCAATCTACTCTGGATGTTGTACAGCGCATTGGAGGATTTATCCTGGCGGCAATAGCCGTAGAGATGATGGCCGCCGGGTTACGTGGACTGTTTCCCATGCTTACTCCCGCCTAGTGCCGAAATGGCTTTTGGATAAAGATTGAATGATCGCAAAGTTTCGGTTTGCGACTTTCGCCACAGGCAAAAACGTGTCGTACCCGGTCGTTTAACCGCTATGTTGAGCACCTTGTACAGGGTGCGTGCGAGTGCGGCCCGCGCAAAATCTGGTTATTGATCCGATATAGGGATGTAAGCCCAAATCGCCGAAAATCCCGGGGAGTCTTTGGCACAATCCCCAGTCATTATTCCAAGGCTAACTCGGCCACAATCAGCATCAATTTTTCTTTCTTGCCCAACTGCTTAATTTCGTATTCGCGTTTGCTTGCTGCTGAGCGCGTATCGTATTTTTCCTGGTACACAAGCATCACCGGACGCCGGGCGTAGGTGTATTTGGCGGCAAGCACATCATTCGTATTGTGCTCAACCACGCGTCGCGCTACATCCATGGCAATGCCAGTATATAAGCTGCCGTCTGAACAGCGCACCATGTATACGTTCCATGTATCCATTAATTAAATTAAATCCCCTTGGTTCATGTCCCCGCCCCTTGGGGCGGGGTTGCCAAACAGATTTCGGCTTTTCACAGGAAACTGCCTTATCGAAAAATCCTTGAACCCACCTAGCCTCTTTCATCGGATTGTGCGTCAACGCAATGGTCCACTTCTGCTCCCTAAGGGTTTCCCTTAGTATAAAACCAGGGTTTCCCCAATATACTCGTAGTATTGACTGAGTTAGGATAAAGCTGCTTTCATTCTATTTGGGTTCATTACTATCATGAAAACAAAATTTGGAAAATTTTTTGCAGCGTTATCGATGGCAGGCCTGCTGGCTTCGCTGAATCCTTCCGCGACTGCAGCTCAGCCTGTTGACACCCCTGAGATTCGCGCGGCTGCTCAGAAAGCCACAACCCGGAGCGACCATGAGGCCGTAGCGAAATATTATGAAGATGCCGCCAAGCAGATGCAGGCAAAAGTGAAGGAACAAAAGGAACTGCTTGAGCATTATGAGAACAAAAGCTATCTCTATGGTAGACAGGCACAAGACATGCAATCGCATACCGAAGCGTTAGTACGCAATTACGAGCAGACTGTCAGCGCCACCATACAAGAAGCGACTTTGCATCGGCAAATGGCCTCGAAACTCAAAGAAAACCGTGCTGCGTCCGTCACTCAAGACTTGCCGCTATGAGTTGACCTCATCGGAAAGTGCCACCGCAATAATATTGGTATATCTGGAAATACTGGGCAAAATCAGGTTAGCTGCACTAACCTGATTTTGCCCTTTCATTTTGGCAAGTAGCGAACCGGTTCAAGCATAGCAAGGACCATTTCGGAGAAGATCTTGACAAGGCCGATGATCCAAGCAAACCTTCGTGCCACCGGTGGAAAAATAGAGCGTCGTCAAATCTTTCCATCAAGCGGACAGCCACCAGCAAACCACGTCCGCTGCTCTAATTAGTTCTCATCCGGAAACGCAACTCGTTGTTACGGAAAGAATAAAGTTGGATAAAGAGGGTGAGGGTCCCGAAAAAATGGAGTATAGTTTGATTCAAGCCATTGAAAACAAACGCAACTCA
>JACCWK010000256.1 GCA_013697655.1 Nitrosospira sp. | reverse complement strand
ATTCAAGGCAAACATCGCGGCACGGCGGCCCTTCCTCGATTTTGTCTACAGCCGCGCCAAATCCGATGGCTCACAACAATATCTGATGGTGAGCGGCGAACCGATGTTCGATTCCTCCGGCCGCTTTACCGGCTATCGCGGAATAGGCAAAGATGTCACTGAAAGCATGTACCCCAGGAAAAATTCATAGCACCTGCTCCATCATGAGTCTCTTTGGAGCTATTTCACCCCGTATCGTGATTTCACCCAGACCTATAAAATGGTTCTCCTGATCATACAGCCGAATCTTTCCTCCGTCCGCTAATCCTATCAGGTTATTCAGAGTATCCGAGGGAAAGCAGTCTCCCACCACCCGCCCCTGTAACAAAGCTGCCACGGCCGCGCCGCCAATCGTAACCGCGGGAAGATCATGCAAAAGACTGTCAGCCGAACGCAAACAGGAATCTCGTTGCGTCAGCGACATAGCTTCCAGTGCATCCAGCGTATAGGCCTGCGACAGATCAAAAGTATCAAGAATGCTACGACGCAAAGCAGTGAGATATGCCCCGCCACATCCCAACGCCTTGCCGATATCTTCAGCCAGAGTGCGGACGTAAGTGCCTGTGCTGCACTTGACCACGATGCGCATCTCAGCACCCTCAAGAGCTTCAATACGCAAATCATAAATACTAATTTGCCGCGGTTGCCGCTCGATTTCCACACCCTCTCTGGCGTAGGTATACAAGGGTTTTCCATGATGTTTCAAGGCGCTGTACATGGGGGGTATTTGCGTGATTACGCCCATAAAGCTTTGCAGCACTGTCTCAACTTGGGTCAGAGTCAGCTTCAAATCCTCAGGTGGCACATCGGCTACGGCTGAAATTTCGCCCTCTGCATCGCCGGTCGTGCTGATATAACCCAGTCTCAGCGTCGCTTCATATGTTTTATCTGCCCCTAGCAATGCTGAAGAAAATTTTGTAGCTTCGCCGAAGCAGATCGGCAACAATCCCGTCGCGAGCGGATCGAGCGTGCCGGTATGACCTGCTTTGCAGGCCGTAAAGATGCGCTTGGCGATTTGCAATGCCTGGTTAGACGAAATGCAGGAAGGCTTATCAAGCAACAGGACGCCACTAATTCTGCGTTTGATACGGCGGGACTGCGGAATCTTGGAATTCAATGTACTGCGGAGTTAATATATAAGGAAATTTTGAATGTAACTCATCACGAATTAATTATCATCGGTCTCTTTCGGACCTTCTAGCGCGACTGCTTCATCTATCAGTTGCGATAAACGTATCCCCCGCTCTATCGATTCATCATAGATAAAATGAAGTTGCGGAATTACCCGTATCTTCAATCGGTGCGACAGATGACTACGTAGAAATCCAGCAGCATGCTCCAACCCTTTTCCGGTAAGGAAATTGTCACTTTCACTATGTAGCGTGGTGTAAAAGACCTTGGCGTGAGAATAATCATGACTCACCTCAACACCGGTCAAAGTGATCATCCCCACACGCGGATCATTGAGTTCGTTGCGAATAAGGTCAGCCAGTTCACGTTGAATCTGGTCCGCAATGCGTAACGCACGGGAATAATCCTTAGGCATGAATCCTCTCCTCGGGCGATGCTAGCGGCCTGTCGGACCTACCAGTAAGCCGGCCAACCGCTAACCCCCATCAAAGGCTACGCGCAACTTCAACGATTTCGTAAGTTTCCACCTTGTCACCTACCTGGATCTCGTTAAAGTTTTTCAGTGACAGACCACATTCGAAACCAGATCTAACCTCTTTCACGTCATCCTTGAAGCGCTTTAAGGAATCCAGTTCGCCGGTATGAATCAGCTCACCATTGCGTATCAACCTCACTAGCGAACCCCGTTTGATGATCCCCTCCAGGACATAGCAGCCTGCCACGGACCCCACCTTGGAAATACGGAACACCTCGCGAATTTCCACCAAACCAGTGATATTTTCCTTGCGATCGGGTGTCATCATGCCCGATAACGCAGCCTTGATTTCATCTACCGCCTCATAAATAATGCTGTAGTAGCGCACATCTACGCCGGTCGAACTGATGAGCTTGCGAGCAACTGTATCCGCGCGGCTATTGAAGCCAATTACAACAGCTTTCGAGGCAAGGGCGAGGTTAATATCAGATTCTGTGATGGCACCCACACCGCTGTGGATGATATTAACCCTGACCTCGTCGGTAGAAAGCCGTTGCAGTGCATGCGTCAGTGCCTCGTAAGAGCCCTGCACATCGGCTTTGATGATGAGGGCAAGCACCTTGACCTCGCCCTTCTGCTCGAACACATTTTCCAGTTTTGCCGCCTGCTGTCTGGCAAGCTTTACATCGCGAAACTTGCCTTGACGGAATAGCGCGATTTCACGGGCTTTGCGCTCGTCAGTCAATGCCACCACCACTTCGCCGGCTACGGGAACTTCCGATAAGCCCTGGATTTCCACGGGAATGGAGGGCCCTGCCTGCTCTACCGGTTTGGCATTCTCGTCGAGCATCGCCCGTACCCGGCCAAATACAGCACCTGCAAGCAATATATCGCCACGCTTCAAGGTCCCGGACTGCACCAATATTGTCGCCACCGGACCGCGCCCTTTATCCAGGCGCGATTCGATGACAATACCTCTGGCGGGAGCATCCTTCGCCGCCTGCAATTCCAGCACTTCCGCCTGGAGCAGCACGCTTTCCAAAAGTGCGTCAATACCCTGCCCAGTTTTAGCTGAAACCTCCACAAACATGGTATCGCCACCCCAATCTTCCGGCACCACTTCCTGCGTTACCAGTTCCTGCCTGATACGCTCGGAATTAGCTTCTGGTTTATCTATCTTGGTGACTGCCACCACGATCGGCACTTTGGCAGCCTTGGCATGATGTATTGCCTCGATTGTCTGAGGCATAACGCCATCATCCGCGGCCACCACTAATACAACCAGATCGGTTACCTTGGCGCCGCGTGCCCGCATGGCTGTAAAGGCTTCATGACCGGGCGTATCAAGAAAAGTCACCATCCCACGCTCGGTCTCCACATGATAAGCACCGATATGCTGCGTTATGCCCCCCGCCTCGCCGCTGGCTACACGTGTACGGCGTATGTAATCCAGTAACGATGTTTTACCGTGATCAACATGTCCCATGACGGTGACCACCGGCGCACGCGACTCTGTCTTGAATTCGATTTCGGGTAGTTCCGTGTCCGCAAGAAAGGCTTCGGGGCTATCCAGCGCTGCATACTTGGCAATGTGACCCAATTCTTCCACAACAATCATGGCAGTTTCCTGGTCCAGCATTTGATTGATGGTTACCATATTGCCCATTTTCATCAGGGCCTTGATAACTTCCGCGGCCTTTACCGACATCTTTTGAGCCAAAGCCCCAACGGAAATGGTCTCGGGCACCATCACCTCATGAACAACAGGTTCCGTTGGCGCGGAAAAACTATGGGCGCCCTGATCTTCGCCGGAAGCTTTAGCGTGCTTATCCTTGCGCGTACGCCATCCTTTACCGCCCGATAAATCTCCGCGCGTCTTAAGACCACCGCGCTTCTCCACCCTTTCATCTTTCCAGACGACTTGCTTGGTCTGCTTCTTTTTCTTCTCCGCCTTCGCGGCCTTGTCTTCCGGTTTGACCACCGGCTTATGAAGCGTACCTTCCGTTGGAGCAGGTACCGCCGGTTGGACCGACTCAACCCCGGTCTGGGTCACGGATGGGGCTATAACAAGAGCAGGAGCCGTTTCAGGTGTCGCAGCGACTGCAGCAACTGGCTCAGGTTCCTTGGCATCGGCCATCGCAGGTTTCTGACGTTGCTTCTTTTCCTTAAGTTCGGCAGTCTGCCTCGCAATTAACTCAGCCTGCTTCCTCGCTTCCTCCTGACGCAATGCCTGTTGGGCAGCATCTATTACTGGCGCGGGAGCTGCGGAGACGGGCGAAACAGAGGGCGCGACGGGCTCGGCCGGCTTGACTTCAACTGGCACCCTGTCACTCTGTTCATCTTTTACCACTACACGCTTCTTGCGTACCTCCACCTGAATACTTCGTGGCTTGCCGGTACTATCCGATTTCTTGATCTCAGAAGTCTGCCGGCGAGGCAGGCTGATCTTGCTTTTTTCGTCTTTGGCTCCATGAATTTTGCGCAGGTAATCGAGAAGCTGGGTTTTATCATTCTCGGTCAGGCTATCCGCGGTCAGATGCTTGCTGACACCAGCAGCCTGAAGCTGCTCCAGCAATACTGCGGGAAGCACTCCCAGTTCATTAGCGAATTGTTCTACATTCATTTGAGACATTAATAACCTTTAATAACACTATATCTATGCGGCGAGCTCAGCGGCAAATCATACAAACCACGGTGCGCGCGCCGCCATAATTAATTGTTTGGCACGTTCGGCATCCATTTCGACCATTTCCACCAGGTCATCCACAGCCAGGTCAGCAAGATCTTCTTGGGTATTGACGCCCTTAGCTGCCAATTCCCGCGCAGTCTGGCTGTCCATGCCCTCCAGCGAAAGCAGATCTTCTGCTATGTGCTCCACTTTTTCCTCACTGACGATGGCCTCGGTCAGAAGGGCATTACGGGCACGGGTGCGAAGTTCGTTAACGGTCTGCTCATCAAAAGATTCAATTTCCAGCATTTCGCTGATCGGAACGTACGCTACTTCTTCCAGAGTAGTAAAACCCTCCTGTACCAGGATATCGGCCACCTCCTCATCCACATCGAGTTTTTCCATGAAGAGTTGGCGAACTACGGAAAATTCCTCCTCATTTTTTGCTTGGGACTCTTCCATCGTCATGATATTGAGTTCCCAGCCAGTAAGTTCGGATGCAAGCCGTACATTCTGGCCGCCGCGGCCAATAGCCTGAGCAAGATTGTCCTCATCCACCACGATATCCATGCTGTGCTTTTCCTCATCCACCAGGATGCTGCTGATTTCAGCAGGTGCCAGCGCATTGATCACGAATGTAGCCGGATCTTCCGACCACAAGATGATATCCACCCTTTCTCCGGCCAACTCGCCAGTTACCGCTTGTACTCTGGAGCCACGCATGCCAACACAAGTACCAATCGGGTCAACACGCTGATCGTGGGACTTTACCGCAATCTTGGCGCGCGAACCCGGATCTCTCGCCGCGACTTTGATTTCCAGCAAGCCTTCCTCAATCTCCGGCACTTCCAGCTCAAACAGTTTTATCAGAAACTCAGGCGCAATCCGCGACAATATCAATTGCGGTCCACGAGCGGTACGGTCAATTTTATCTAAGTAAGCACGCACGCGATCGCCGACCCGCAGGTTTTCTTTGGGAATCATCTGATCACGAGGCAGTGCCGCCTCAACTCTGCCGGATTCGATGATGGCATTGCCGCGTTCCATGCGCTTGATGGTACCGGTAACCATGTATTCTTTACGTTCAAGAAAATCGTTCAGAATCTGCTCGCGCTCGGCGTCGCGTATTTTCTGGAATATTACCTGCTTGGCGGCCTGGGCCCCGATACGTCCGAACTCCAGAGGCTCCAGCACTTCCTCTATGAATTCTTCCAGCTTGATTTCCGGATCGCGCTGTAACGCCTCGCTCAGTGCAATTTGACGGACGGGATCCTCGAGCGCATCGTCGGCCACTACCAGCCAGCGGCGCAAAGACTGATAATCGCCCGTCTCGGGATCAATTGACACACGCACATCGGTGTCCTCATGAAAACGCTTTTTTGTGGCAGACGCCAACGCCAATTCGAGAGCGACAAAGACGATGTCTTTTTCGACATTCTTTTCGCGCGCCAGCGCATCCACCAACAACAAAACTTCGCGGCTCATGTTACCTCCAGCCCAATTCTCGGATAGTCATAATTTGGGAACCAGACGGGCTTTTTCAAGATTATTCAGCTCAAGATCAAGCATTTTCCCGTCTACTTCCAGCTTTAAAATGCCGTCGTTTACTTCACGTAAAATTCCTACAAAATTCCTTTGACCCTGTAACGCTACGCGGAGCTTCAGCTTTGCCGTTTCTCCCGCAAAACGGACAAAATCAGCCGCTTTTCTCAGCGGCCTGTCAAGGCCGGGCGATGATATCTCCAGCCGATCATAGTCAATACCCTCAACTGCAAGCAATCGGCTCAAATGACCACTGACGGCGACACAATCCTTCACACCGATGCCGTCGGGCTTATCGATAAATACCCGCAATAGCTTGCCGCGCGCCGAGCGCTCAAGCTCCACCAGCTCATAGCCCAGCCCGGCGAGAGTCGATTCGAGCAAGCCCTGCAGCTCCATAGCTTCATAGTCCCGGCACAAACAAAAAATGGGCTGAAAGAGCCCATAAATATTTGGCTATTTTAGCAAAAATTTATAATTAATGAAATAGATACTTGATAAATTATAAACTATTGAGCGATAACGCCACCCACGCAATTTATTTCGGGAAACTGAAAAAATGGGCGATCGATAGCCGGATTAAGGGTAGATCGACATGAGTGATACAATTCGGTGAAAATACCGCCTTTCTACGGAAAACTTAACGGAGCGCTTGTGGCCACGATTAAATCCATCTTGCATGAAACCCGCGTATTCCCACCCAGCAATGAATACGTAAAACTGGCTAATGTGTCTGGCATGGAAGCCTACCACGCGCTCTGTGCCGACGCAGAGAAGGATCTCTCCGCGTTCTGGGGCAGGCTGGCGATGAAACATATTAGTTGGCATAAACCTTTCACCAGAGTGCTGGATGAGAGCAATCATCCTTTCTTCAAGTGGTTCGATGACGGCGAATTGAATGTTTCCTTCAACTGTCTTGATCGGCATCTCGCCAGTCAACCGGATAAGATCGCCATAATATTTGAAGCGGACGACGGCAAGATCACCCTTTCCACCTACCGCGATCTTCACAGTCGCGTTTGCCAGTTTGCCAATGGACTCAAATCGCTGGGTATCAGCAGAGGCGATCGCGTCATTATTTACATGCCCATGAGCATTGAAGCCGTGGTAGCAATGCAGGCCTGTGCCCGCATTGGCGCGACGCATTCGGTAGTATTTGGTGGCTTCTCCGCTAAGAGTCTGCATGAACGGATTATTGATGCGGGCGCCGTGGCTGTCATTACCGCTGACGAGCAACGCCGCGGCGGCAAAATCAACAATTTAAAAGTCGCAGTGGATGATGCGATTGCGCTTGGTGGAACCGATTCGATGAGGTCCGTAGTAGTTTACAAGCGCGGCAGCGGAAATGTGCAATGGCACGCTCCGCGTGACATCTGGTGGCATGAACTGATCAGCGGCAAGAGTGATGTTTGCGAGCCCGAGTGGATTGGTGCGGAACATCCGCTATTCACCCTTTACACTTCCGGTTCCACCGGCAAACCAAAAGGCGTACAACATTCTTCCGCAGGCTATCTCTTGGGTGCAATCATAAGCATGGAATGGGTTTTCGACTACAAGCCCACCGATGTTTTCTGGTGCACCGCCGATGTGGGCTGGGTTACAGGACACAGCTATGTGACGTACGGCCCGTTGGCAGTCGGCGCCACCCAGGTTGTGTTTGAAGGTGTTCCCACCTATCCCGATGCAGGCCGCTTCTGGAAAATAATCCAGGACCATAAGGTGACTACTTTTTATACCGCACCCACCGCCATTCGCTCACTTATAAAGAGCGGGCCGGACTTGCCAGGGAAATACGACCTTTCCTCGCTACGCCTGCTAGGTTCCGTGGGGGAGCCGATCAACCCCGAGGCTTGGATGTGGTATTACACCGTCGTCGGGCAGTCCCGCTGCCCGGTGGTGGATACATGGTGGCAAACCGAAACAGGCAGCCACATGATTGCGCCCATGCCCGGCGCTGTGCCGCTCAAACCGGGTTCCTGCACGTTGCCGCTGCCCGGCATCATGGCGGCCATCGTCGATGAAGCCGGGCACGATATAGAAAACGGCAAAGGGGGATTTCTTGTCATCAAGCGGCCATTTCCATCTCAGGCGCGTACCCTCTGGGGAGATCCGGAACGCTTCAGGAATACCTATTTTCCCAAAGAATTAGGTGGCAAATATTATCTGGCTGGAGATTCCGCCAATCGCGATCTGGATGGCTATTTCTGGATCATGGGTCGCATTGACGACGTGCTTAATGTCTCCGGACACCGTCTTGGTACCATGGAAATTGAATCCGCGCTAGTGGCCAGCCCATTGGTTGCGGAAGCAGCCGTGGTGGGCAAACCTGATGAGATCAAAGGCGAGGCAATCGTGGCATTCGTTGTACTGAAAGGTGCCCGCCTTCAGGGTGAGAATGCTCATAAAACCGCTATTGAATTACGTAACTGGGTGTCCACGGAAATCGGCCCCATTGCCAAGCCCGACGAGATACGGTTCGGCGATAACCTGCCAAAAACCCGTTCCGGAAAAATTATGCGCCGCTTGCTGCGCACTCTCGCCAGAGGAGAGGAAATAACCCAGGATGTTTCCACGCTGGAAAACCCGGCAATACTGGAACAATTGAAACACCCGATAGCATAATTCGCGGAGCCACTATTTTATTGCCACCTATGGATAACGACCCGCTTCGCCATGTAGACTCTCCATTGACCGCTATCAGCACCCATCTTCCCCCCTTGCATATCACCGATTACGACAGTGGCATCAGCGCCATTGATGCGGAATACTGTCGGCCCGGACTCGCTGCAATTCACCTGATCGTCGAAGAACGCGTCGCGGCGCTTGTGGACACAGGAACTTCATTTTCCGTTCCAGGCGTGATGGAAGCTTTGCAACAAAGGAATATTACTCCGAGGGATGTCGCCTACATATTTGTCACGCATATACATCTTGATCATGCGGGTGGCGCGGGTGAATTCATGCATCATCTTCCCAATGCGAAACTAGTCGTGCATCCACGCGGTGCGCGGCACATGGCCAACCCTGCCAAGCTCGTTGAGAGTGCAATGACGGTATATGGCGAAGCGGAATTCAACCGTTTGTATGGGGTGATTCGTCCAGTAGATGCAAATCGCATCATCGAAGCGCCCGATGGATTCACTCTGGACTTCAATGGCAGACCATTGCTGTTTCTTGATACGCCGGGCCATGCACGGCATCACTATTGCATATTCGACCAGCGAAGCCGATCATTTTTTACCGGCGACACATTCGGCCTTTCTTATCGAGAATTCGACGTGGACGGAATGGAGTTTGTATTTCCTACCACTACCCCGGTGCAGTTCGATCCCATCGCAGCCCATGCCTCAATCGAACGAATCATGAGTTACGAGCCGTCTCATGCCTTTCTTACCCATTACGGCCGCATCGGCCACTTGCCGCACCACGCCGCCGGGATGCACGATCTAATCGATGCCCATGTGACGATAGCCAGGAAGCTGCGCGACGCCCCTGACCGGCATGCGGCGATGGTGGAGGAACTTGGACAACTGTTGTTGCGGCAGATCATTGCACACGGCTGCAAACTGCCGCAGACAGAAATTCGTGAACTATTGAGCCTGGATGTCGGGCTTAATGCCCTAGGGCTGGAATATTGGCTGGATCAGGCGGGTGAGGGTTGAAAGTAAGCCGTAGTAAACCGTAGTATGTCTGCATAAATACTCTTCTCGATAACGTTACCATGTATCCCAATTCGCCGCGTGCCGTACGAACTTGGAAGACGTTACTCAATAATGGGTATACCCTGTGAAACGCAACTTTGATCAACTGTCATCAGGTTACAAAGTCGGCATCATTGGGGGGAAAGATCAATGATGCAATAACCAGGCGGGACAACAATCAGGCATGGCAATAGCATCAAGGAAATTCTCATGCGGCGCAATGCGCTCCGCTTATTGACGCCCTACGGTTCAGGTGAAGGCTAAAAATAAGCCGTAAGATCTCCTACACTTCACACGAGTTGGGATGGCCCGAAGGGAATAGCTCGGCTAGTCGCTGGCGTAATCCTTTCATGTACTCCACTATCCTATCGTCGGTTGGTCTCCCATTGTTCGCTAAGTCCCAAAGCATTCCTATCGCTGCGTTAACGATCGTTTCGGCATTTTGTGCCCGGAAGTGGACAAAGCGCCGTTCAACGCCGACGTCAATCTCTGGATGGAGCAGAGGGGCCTGAATCTTCCCGGATGGGTGAACGGCAAGGTCGCGGAACCGATAGATCTCCTTCAGATTCTGACGAAGAATCTTAATTCCCTTGGCTTTCAGGTGAAATCCGCGACGAAGAACCTCAATGATTTGTGAGTACCTTGCAGTTCTCTTGCTGCGCCACTGATCTACAAGCAACGGCGGCACAGTTGCACGTACGTTTGAATTACCGAGTAGAACGCATCCAGCGCAATGGCCGCAGCCATGGCTGCTTGCATGGACGCCTCAAACTCACGCTCAAGCGATTTGGCCTTATGATCTTCGTTCGTCCCAGTCCACGCAGCGACGCGGTCGGCGCGTCGCAATCTTGCATCCGAGAGATGTCTAAGTGCCAACTCACACCAAGTGGGACAAACATCATGCCGTACGTGAAACGTCAGATTCGCCGCTGGCTTACCATCGAAACCCAAAGTAATAGTAAGTCCATCTGCGGGTACGCCGATGGTCATTCCACGAGAGATAAAAATGCCTGTCATTGGCTCATACTTGGTACGGTGCGTAGCAGTCAACAAGGCAATCTCGTCCGACATTCAACAATTGCTAGAATTTGGCCAAATTGATTGCGCATAGAAGTGCTTAATCTGACAACGTTATAGATAAGGCCCAATAAAGTATGAACTTTTGTTGAGTTCCATGATCGGATGGTGATGGAAAGAGAAAACGCAAGAAAGCAAACACTGGAGCAACTTCACGAGCGGCGCAAGCAAGTCGTGCGG
>JACCWK010000240.1 GCA_013697655.1 Nitrosospira sp. | reverse complement strand
TGTGCCAAATCGCTCCTGCCAATCCAGCAGGTTCAGCTCTGCGGTCTTCATGACTCAACTCCTTATATCGTTGATCTCAATGAATTTGAGCAGATGAGGCTGAAAATGGTTCATAGGCATATTCATTTATTGGAGGAAACAATGATTAAACGGCTGGCATTACTTATGATATTCAGCTTGGCATGTTCGGGCTACGCGGTAGCACAGGCAGTGAGTTCGGCAGATGTGAACATCGTATCCGTGCAGGCGGAGACTGTAAAAGACCGCTTCGTCTGTACTGCAGAGATCAATAATCAGAACGATGACGACTCGTATGGCACCCAGGTCATCGTGCTCTTGCCTTTAGAGGTAAAGATTACCCATATGGCCGTCCTGCAAGGTTCCGGAAGTTGCAAACGCAGTACAGCTGTGGGGGGAAACCACGGTTACGCGATTTGTAATCTGGGTCAGCTGCCTCAAGGGCCGACGGTAAGACGAACGGTTAAGATCACCACGACAAAATCCGCCGTCGCAGCCAATTATCCGCAAAGCTGTGCCGCATTTATCTATGGCAGAGTTGGCGATATTCAGAAAAACAATAATTACGCAACCGCGACCGCGCCTTGATTAAATAGAAGCAGTCGACTATGTCAGGTCAGCGTAATCTCATCCAATAGTAAGCTATGCCATGCGCATCAATATGGATCGCGGCATCTCTCTTTCGCGGTTAATAAAGCACAACGTCCAGTCTTTATTATGCGTGAGGTATTCCATTTGGCATTGCCACCATAACCCCGCTTCAGGATTTGAGACATAATCCTCCGGAGCCAACTAAACGCTTGTGGGGAAAGATCTGTACCAAGGCGCCGTGGTCAATGGGGGTTTTTCGCAATATGGCCATAGGCGCGAACAAGTGATGTGACTGGAGCTTACGTCTTTTGTAGAAAGCAACTTGAACGACATCGCTAACTATATAGCCCAAGATAACCCTGGCCGAGCGGGCATGGATATCCAACAATTTAGGAAAAAAGAAAACCCGCCGCAGCGGGTTAAATAATTGATGTATGCGGGGCGATCCTATAGCTTGTTGGCCGCGTCCTTAATCGTTTCCTTGGCGTCTCCTACACCCTTTTGTATCTTTCCTTCGACCTGGTTGGCGAGACCTTTCGCCTGTTCCTCTTTGCTACCAGTTATTTTACCTGCCTCTTCCTGGATCTTTCCGCCGATGTCTTTTGCTGTACCCTTGATTTGATCCTTATTCATTTATATTCTCCTGGAAAAAATGGAATGCAATCTGCTTTTAATTTTGATGAAAAAGTAGGAATGGGTATTATAATAATCGGCCAAAGCTCATCTGTACGGTAATGCACATTGGGTCAGGAAATTAGAAAAATCACTTCTTGGTTTTTTATGTTTCAGCTCACCTGAAGATGGTCACACAACGAGTTATTCATCATTTGTCTCTTTCTACGATCGGCCTATTTTCCTCGAATAATGATTTACTGAATAACGAAGAATGAGAGCGCGGGCTTCGGATGGCAGTGTTGGCCCCACAAAAGGGATCGACTCATATATCCGCGCAATTTGGTAAAGGGTAAATCTCCACCTCAAATTGCGATCAATCTTTGTCTATTGCGATGAGTTTGCCGTCCTCGCCAACCTTGATCTCGATTTTGGAGCCATCCGTTTTCCTTACATCGACTTCATAAATCGGAGTCCTCTTGCCGCCGATCGTCTCGGTTTCTTTCTCGATCTCCTCGATTTTTCCGCCCCCGACATTTTCGGTTATCGTTTTCTGCACCGCCGCCGGAATATCAGCCCATAGAACTTTTTTATCGGCAAAAGCAGGCGCTACAAAAATCATCGCAATCGAAAGAACAACAGCGGCAATCGTGTTCGTTTTCATTTCATTCTCCTTTTGTTAGAAAAGTGAATCAGAATTGTTACCCCTACAACGAGCATAAGCCATAGTGCAGGCTGTGAATTGCTTTTACGGTGCGGTGACAAACATAAGACGAAGACATGGATACAGTTAATTCTGCCCCTTTCATTTCTAAACTCGGGGAGGCGATGTTGGAATGGCTACCTGCTATGCTGTCGCAAACATGTTGCTCAGCCGCATTATTGACCAGAATTTCGATATGCCCAAAAGTGGAGATTGCTTTTGCCACCACCTCTATGCAAAATTTCTCATCGGCCACATCTCCGGCAATCAATACGCATTTCCGGCCACACTGTTTAACTTCCTTTTTTGTGTCATTTGCATCCCCATGCTCGTTCAGGTAAACAATGACGATTCGGCTCCTTCCTTGGCGAAAGCAACTAATACAGCGCGTCCGATACCGCTATCCCCGCCGGTGATAATCGCAACTCTGGATCTGAGCTTACCGCTACCGTTGTATCCTTCAACAGCGAGTCGGGCTGGGGCGTCATCTCACTTTCCACTCCTGGCTGCTGCGGTTGATGCTGCTCAGGAATTTTCCTCTCTTCTTTCATAACGATCTCGCGAGTAAGATGTTGCACTAAAACTTCTCCCTTCGTATGGCGTAGAATCGCCGCGCGTGGAGTGCCCGTGCTGCTAAAGGTAAATTATGTTCGCTGCGGATTCAGAAAGTTTTCGTCCGTTCCGATCAGGTAAGTGCGGTTCAGACACCCCGATCACGATTTCTTTGAATCTTTGCCCGAGCCTGATTTCTTGCCACGCCGGATATTTTGTTTTCGGTTGCCCAGGAGCGTCGCTCCGCCTCTTCTTTAGGCACACCCTTCTTTTCATATCCTTCTTCGATGTGTGATGCTTGCCATTTCTGTTTATCCGTATAGGATGATTTATCGCCTCGTGGCATGATCGAGCCTCTTGTAATGAAATAATGGTTAGAACCAAATAATCAGTCTTGCTTTCCCGCTATTTTTAGTAGCTTTCAAAACCATTGAGTCATTCGTATCGAAATAATACGCCGGTTCGTAAGTTGTTCCGTACGATAGCGCACCAAGGGGGATTGTCGTTTCAAAAGATCGCGCTAGTGTAGTACGCCGTAATTAATAGAACTAATAATCACCCCTGCTGTCCAGGTATTAGAACGTATGACAGGAGGACACCGATGCGAACTGCCCCGGAGATTGTACTGACAGCAGGAGAAGAAAAA
>JACCWK010000239.1 GCA_013697655.1 Nitrosospira sp. | reverse complement strand
TTTTTCTTCTCCTGCTGTCAGTACAATCTCCGGGGCAGTTCGCATCGGTGTCCTCCTGTCATACGTTCTAATACCTGGACAGCAGGGGTGATTATTAGTTCTATTAATTACGGCGTACTACACTAGCTTATGTCAGGAGTGTCAGCCAACGGAGGAATATTGGGACAAAATTAAGATTTTTCCACAATGGCATAACAAACAGGAGTCAGTATAAGGCTGGCGGTCATGCCTACCAGCAGGCCAACCGTCAAAGACAGCGTCATCGGAACCAGAAACTGGGCTTGCTCACTGGTTTCCAGCAGGATCGGGAGAAAGCCGACAAAGTTAGTGAGGAAGGCCAACAGGATCGGACGGAAGCGAGCAGTACAGGCTTCGAGGATGAGCTCTGCCATGGGCTGACCTGTATTCCCCCGTTTCTGAACGTAATCCAGCAGCACCAGACTATCATTGATCACTACGCCGCTGGCGGCGATCATCCCTACCAGGGACTCCATAGACAAAGGCAAGCCGATGAGCCAGTGCGCCAATATCGCGCCGCTCCAGGCAACTGGGGCACCCAGCAAAAAGATTAGCGGTTTTATATAAGAATGAAACGGGATTGCGATCAAGGCATAAATTATTGCCAAGGCGGCGGCGGTATAAAGCAGCAGAGTCTGTGTGGTTTGGTCCTGCTCCTGGCGTTCTTCACCAATGCTCACATCCAGTCCAGGAAACTGTCGTTTTAGCTGGGGAATTTCTTCTATTTCCAGATTGGCGTGGACGGCGTTGAGGTCTGTCAGCTTGGGATCGATCTGCGCCTGGATTTTCAGGATGCGCTGCCGGTCTTGGCGGAGCAGCTTGGCCTGCCCAGGCATGAGGTCGACTATTGCTAATGTTCCCAAAGGAGCCTGGGCCCCGCTGGGCAGCCGGATAGGAAGGCTCTGCAGATCATCCAGGGATTGTCTTTCGTTCCGAGGCAGGCGTACCATCACCTTAACTTCGCTGCGTCCTCTTTGAAGCCGGTGCACTTCGTCGCCGTAGTAGGCGTGCCGCGTTTGCTCGGCTAGATCTTCCAGCCGGAGTCCCAGGTGTTCGGCCTCCGGTTTTAAGCGCAGACGCACTTCTGGCTTACCGGGTTCCGCAGAGTCCACAACATCATATACGCCAGGATAGCCTGCCAGCTTTTGTTTAAATTGGGTAACTGCCAACATTAAAGTGCCTGGATCAGGGTGCCCCAAATCGAATTCAATATCGTAGGGTAAATCGCCTTCCTTATAGAGGAAATCAATCTTGCCCCTGCCAATGTCACCGATGCGTTTGCGCCATTCTCGAATAAAATCCTCAACAACAATATGCTTCCGGCCTGCCGGTGATAACTCGGTCCAGAATCCGGCGCTGTGCTCGGCGATTATCGTTTCCACGCCGACAATGACGCTTTGTTGAATATCGGGATCGCGGTCTCTGGCCTCCCTGTCCAGTTCGTTTCGAATTTCCAGCAAAGATCGCTCCACGTTTTTCGCAATCCGCCGGGTTTCGCTATAAGACGTATCTTCGGGTAATTTTAGATAGGCCCAAAAGCTGTCTTTGGTTACGTCCGCCTGCAGGGAAAGCCGGACATGGCCCCCGGCCACGAGTGCGGCGGCCAGCATTAGCAGCACGACAAAAGCGGAAACGGTCAGATAACGCCAAGCAAGGGCTCTCTCCAACAGCGGCTCATAAATCCGGTGGATAAACTTCTGCAAACCACGATTAAGTGCTGCCCGCAGTCGCGTCAAAGGAGTTTGAGAGGAGTTCGGCCTTGAGGGAACAGCCAGGTGGGAGGGTAAAATCAGCAACGCCTCAATGAGGGAAAACGCCAGCGTCAGAATCATCACCAGGCAGATCGGCTTCATCATCTGACCCGCCCAGCCGGGTAGAAACAGGCCGGGCAGAAAGGCTACAAGGACAATCATTACTGCCAATATCACTGGTAGGGCAACCTCGCGAGCGCCCGAAATAGCTGCTTCAAGGTACGCCTGGTTCCTCATGGTTCCGGTCGTGAAAGATTGCTCATCGCTAGGTTCTGACAAACCAGCGGTCTCCGCGGCTTCCTGCTTGGCGTAGATGGATTCTCCTATGATAATAGCGTCATCCACCAGAATTCCCATGGCCAGCAGAAAGCCAAAGAGGGACAACATGTTAAGGGATACACCCAGCACCGGCATCAACCAGAAAGCGCCAAATATTGAAGTCAGGATTCCGATACCCGCCCAGATAGCCACCTTATGGTGGAGGAATAAAGTCAGTATCAGGCAAACCAGCACAAAGCCGGTCAAGCCATCCTCAAGCAATGTTCCGATTCGTTCCTCATAGGCCTGAGAGTCATCCCACCAAGTGATCAGCCCCACCCCATGCGGCAATTGCATCTTCATCTCTGCCACATAAGCTTTGACCCGGCGTGCCACCGCAACAGCATCTTTTTCGGCATGGATCTCCCAGCCTTGCGCCGTTTCCCCATTGTGATGCCATTCCGATAAGCGCTCTTCCAGTCCATCCTTGACGATGGCTACATCGCGAAGCAATACACGGCTACCATCTGTATTCGTACGAACCACCAGGTTCCCGACTGACACGTTGTCCTGCGCCTTACCTTTGACCCGAAGCAATAGCTCCCCCTTCGGGTTTTTCATCACCCCGCCGGGTAAATCTACCGAAGCTTGCCTAACAATTTCAGTGACCTCATTCAGTGATACGCGGAATTGTTGCAGCCGTTCGGAAGAAACTTCGATAGCGATCTCATAAGGCAGATCATAATAATTGTGCGCACGCGTAACGCCGGGTATCTGAGATAGATCTCCCTCTATGCGATCGCTAAGGCGCTTGAGAGTAAGTGGATCAGTGGGACCATGTAACGCCACCCAGATAACGCCATCATCACCGATGCGGTTGGCTGGTTGAACATCTATCTTTTCCAGCGTCTTCGGCAAGCGTTGTATAGCTTGTACCCGCCCGCGCACCGCGTTCATTACTTGATCCCGATTGTAATTCGGCAGGATTGTTACCTTGACCGTGCACTCGCCCTCGATGATTTCCGATTTCAGCTGCTTTACACCGGCTAAATTGTAAATGGCTTCTTCTATGCGGATGCAAACCGACTCTTCGATTTCCTGTGGTCCCGCGCCGGGATAGGTTGCCTTCACTTCGACTTGGTGGGGCATAAAACGGGGAAATGCTTCCTTGTCCATTAGAACAAGGCTTACGGCTCCGCCTAACAGAATCAGCAGCATCAGCAGGTTAGCGGCAACCGAATTAGCAGCGAACCACGCGATCAAGCCCGAGTGAAATGAAGCAGGGAGCAGTCGCCTCACTTGAGGAACCTCTGAGTAAGTTCCCGGCGAAGTACGTTGTGGGTAAAATAAGGACGATTACAAAGCCCACTACAAAAATCGTGGCCCAATGATGCCCCCGCTGGGGCATCTGTCTTATGTAAAACATCCGCAAGATCGTCATGAGCTGGAAGGGAATAAAGCTGTAGCCGAAAAAAAATGGGTAAACGCTTCATTGCATTTGGCTTACAGCTGGCTCGCCCGATACGGTTTTTCCGGATCCTTGTCCCAGAGTTATAATCTCGGTCCTGACTTTCATGCCTTCTACCGGAATCTGGATTCCGGAGATTATTATTCGATCTCCTGCATTCAGGCCGCCTTTTACCAGCATACGATCAGGTTCGCTTCGCAGGATATTGAGGTGGCGAATGTGCAGGCGATCTTCCGCATCTACCCAAAGCACATCATGAGCGGCATTTACCGCGCCTGGCGGCAATACAAAAATATCGGTTTGTTCGCGCCCTTCTATCTCTGCTTTAACGAATAATCCTGGCATGAGCGGCGGCTGGTCTACGCCTACCGAATAAGGATCACGCACCTCGGCCACGGCGTGGAGCAGCCCGGTTTCCTCGTCGAGAGCACCTTCGGTACGGACGACGCGACCTTCCCATTTCCGAAGGGCACCCGCAAACTCCGCGCTCAGAATTACCTTAGGAGCGGTTTCCGGTTTGCTATTGCGATGATCCAGCAGGAGATCAAGATAGGAAAATTGATCGGTTGCCAACGGAAGACGAACCTGGACAACATCGATAGCATACAGCCGGGCGAGTTTCTCGCCCGGCTGTATATACTGACCGAGACCGATATTCTTATTCCGCACTCTTCCGGCAAAGGGTGCACGCCATTCGCAACGGCTGCGCTGAAGATGAGCGTGGGACAGGTCGGCTTCAGCCGCTTTCAGCTTGGCACGGGCTTCCGCTACTTGCGGCTCCCGCAGGGTCAACGGAGTCGGTTGCTGCCCTTCGCCGAGTGCATGCCATTCGTTGCGAGACTGCTCCGCCTGTGCTTCTTCCAGCGCGACTTGCCGTTTGGCCTCGGCAATTTGCGCCAGAGCCCTTGCGATGGCCTGATCATAATCACGCGGGTCGATCGTTAGGAGAACATCGCCCATTTTGAAGAAACCGCCGGCGACAAGATTCGGATGGAGCCGGACTATCTGCCCCCCCACTTCCGGCACGAGGTCGATCTCGGTACGCGGCACCACTACACCTTGCGAGTGAATGTTCAACTTGAGTGTCTGCGGTTCCACCTGAATTATCTGCGCCAGCGGCGCTTCACTTTCCAATACTTGTGATTTCAGAGGTGGCCGATGAACGACAATTGCCCAAGAAATGCTGATGCCAGCCAGCACGACAAGGATGGGAGCAATTATTTTCAGCACGCCTTTACTTTTTAATTTTTTCAGCATGCTTTCATTTTTCAAATACCACCTCCCAGTGCAAGGTAAAGATTGATCCGATTGCTTAGCAACTGGCGCTTGACCGAGAGATGGGCACTTTGAGCATTTAATGTGCTGCGATAACTGTCCAGCAGCGTAAGAATTTCGATAAAACCGAGGCGGTAGGAGTAGATAGCCAATTTGCGGCTCGCTTCTGTTTGTTCGACAGCTTTGCGCAAAGCCTTCTCTTGTTCCCGCAACCATTCATCGGCAGCCAGTACCTGTTCCACTTCCCGAAAAGCGTTGAGTGCCGTACTTTTGTAAAGGTTAAGCGCTTCCTCAGCGCGAGCCTCGTTCAAAAGAATCTCGCCACGTATGCGCCCTCCGGTGAAAACCGGCTGTACCAGCCCCATCACCACGTTCCAGGCGAGCGCACGAGGGTCGATCAGCTCAGTCAATGCCGTACTGCGCGTGCCTCCAGAGGCAGTCAGCGTGATTCGTGGCAGCAGCAACTTTCTCGAACTTTCCGCGCGGTAGTCGGCGGCGCGCAGGCGATCGAAAGCAGCAACAAGATCGGGTCTTCGCTCCAGCAGGTCGGAAGGCAGCCCGGCAGGAATACCCGCGGGTGGCTCCGGCAGCACAGAAGTTTTAGTCAGTGTCCCCGACGGGTAGCGTCCAAGCAGCACTTCCAACCGGCGAGTGACAATCTGAACCTGGTTGCGCGCCTGGGTGAGTTGCGCCTCGGCGGTCGCCAGATCGGTAAGCGCCAGGCGCAAATCAAGGGCATTCGTTATACCGCGAGCAAAACGCCCCCGCACCAAGTCGACAATGGTGCGGCGATCTTTAGTCGATTCCTCGGCGACTTCGGATTGAAGCTTTGCCTCAGCGAGATCGAAATAACTTTTTGCAATCAGCGCTGCCAAGGATAATTTTGCACCATGGAAATCAGCTAATGTTGCGCTGGCTTCCTGAACAGCGGCTTGCTTGAAGTCCTGGATGCGTCCCCACACATCCAGTTCCCAATTAAGACTGAATATGGCTTCGGTAACACTGAACCTTGGCGAGCCAAATCCTGCGTCGCGAATCTGGGTTTGCTGGTGATCCGGCGTAAAGAATAACTGCGGCCAAAGGCCTGAACCGTCGATACGCACCTGGGCTACCGCTGCACGTACCCGTGTTCCCGCTGCTTTCAGGTCGTAGTTATCGGCCAAGGCGGCATGTACCAGCGCACTCAGCTCAGGGTCACCAAAAGTTTCCACCCAATGATCCAGCGTTGGTTGAGTGGATTCATTGGCCCCGCTCCACTGCGAAGGTATCTTCGCTCCGGCATCGTCGACGCGCCGCTCCGGCGGTGTTTTGCAACCGCCGATGCCTATTAGAAAGATTGTGAACACAGCTAGCCCAAAGATTCTTGGCATACGTTTTCGCCAGATTACGAGGTTGGTTGCCAACAGGGGAGTCCAAAAAACTACATAGCACGAAGGTATGCCAAGCATCGCTGCAATCCGGAAGGGCAGTTGACGAGTGTTGCAAATGTCAGGCCGGGTGTATGGTTCCTCTTAGTAAGTTGCATGCAATCCGTTCAGGCGGGATCACTACTCTGAGATATAAGCCCCCTGAAATTTCATTCCGGCAATTCATTGATGGGTTGGAGACTTTATATTGCAAATCACTTGGCAGTTGCGGGATGAAAACATCGAAGTATTGTTTACGAAAGATTGTGGTGATCGAGTGTATATAGACGAATCAACTATTGTCTTACCTTAAAACGAATTACATCTAAGTTTCTTATACTACCGAAATACACCTGTCCCATGCAGTCATTCCAAAGAGCGAGCGGTATCTTCAAACCACTCAGAATTGACGCTGCCCATGTCCAATTTTCCAAGAATAAATAGCTCTCAAAGTAAATTACGCCGCATAAATTACCGGCATTTTTTTCGGGAAATGAGCGAAATAAATAATTATCAATAATATAATCAATACGTTACAGGAACATTCACTGTGTGCCAGTGTCTGCCTAGAGACGTACATATTGTACAACACCCTTTTATACAACGCTATTTCCTATATAATAATACAAACAATTCTCATTATTATTAATAATCGTAATATTCATGTGGAGGTGATCGATGTTTCTGAACCAGCAGGCTGTTGATTTAAGTATAGTGTTTGTCGCTCATCAGGCGCAGTTGCGCCGGACCGCATTGAGGATCCTGCGCAATCCCGAGCGCGCAGAGGATGTCGTGCAGGATGCCTATCTCAAGGTGACCGAGGCAGCGGACGTGTTGAATATCAAGCAGCCATTGGCGTATCTTCTCCAGATGGTGCGCAATCTCGCTATCGATTGCCATCGGCGTGCTGCATTTGAGGTAGGACTGTTTGAGAGAGAGGAAGAAGGTCTGCACGTTCCGGCCTTGATGGGAGCGCCCGAGGCAACTGCGATCAGCCGTCAGCATCTGACGCTGATTGCCCACGCTTTATCCGAACTTCCTGAACGGACGAGGCGAGTTTTTGAGCTCCATCGCCTGGACGGGCATACACACTGCGCGATTGCCTCCAAGTTGGATATTTCGACTTCTCTGGTGAATATTCTGATTCATGATGCAATAGATCATTGCCGAGCCGCCCTCCGGTCTAACTGACCGTATTTTCCCGTCATTAACCTTTGTGTTCGTTACAATCGCCTTATATGGTTAAGGGTCAATTCGGACCCAACTAAAAAGATATCGGACGTCTCTACAGATTTGGGCCGATCACCAGGTGAGCGTTATGACGGATTCGCAGCGTGAAGATACAGTCTGGCAAACCGCGGTCGAGCGGATAATACGCAAGCACGAGTGGCCGCTGGACGATACTGCTGAGAATGAATTGATTGCCTGGCTGAAAAATGATCCCGCCCATCGCGCTGCTTATGAGGAAGCCTCCCATGTGTGGCTGCTGCTGGTCTGGTTCCGCACTCTGAAGAAGAATAGTCATTTGCTTCTTTTTTCCAGATTGCCGAAAATTGCTGTACGCGCTAATTAAATTTCTTACTATTTTTTTCGCTGCGGTATTCATTCAGAAATTAGTCTGCTGATACAAGTTCCTGCCAGTTTCTCTTATATATTTTCTATCCTGATTCGTCTAATTGAATAAGAAGCATTCTGATTTATTTAATCAGGGCATATCTGTTTACCACGTTTAGGAATTTTTTATGACAAGTTGTTTTGATCGTGAAGAGGGAATTTTCCGCGTCTTGGTCAATCACGAGGACCAGTATTCCATCTGGCCGGAATGGAAAGCCATACCTGGTGGCTGGCGTGACACGGGGACGGCTGGTGACAAAAAAACTTGTTTGGAACACATCGAAAAAGTCTGGACCGACATGCGTCCTCTTAGCCTGCGGCGCTTCATGGAGGAACAGGCATCGGGTGCAAGTCGATAATGCCGACACCGCTGACGCTATTCAGTCTGCCTTGCGCAGGCGCCAGCGCAGTCATGTATCTGCGCTGGCGGCGGAAACTACCTTCCTGGGTCAGGATTCAGCCGATCGAATTACCTGGACGCGGTGGACGTTTGCATGAAGCGCCTGAGAAGACTTTTGACATGCTGGCTGCTCGTCTATGTGATGAGTTCGAAATGAATCCACCGCAACGATATGCGTTCTTCGGGCATAGCATGGGCGCGTTGCTGGCTTACCGGATTACCCATCACCTGCACGCGAGAATGCGGCCATTACCCGTAGCCCTATTGGTCTCCGCCTGCGCGGCACCCTCCCGGCAAGATTGGAAACGTTACGCTGACAAGAATAGCGATACATCTCTCATCGCTGACCTTCGCAAGCAAGCCGGGACGCCGGAGGAGGTATTCCAGAACCCTGAACTGCTGACCATGACATTGGGTTTGCTTGGTGCAGACTATCGTATTTGTGCTAGCTTTCGTCATGAGGAATTGCCGTCGCTTCCGATACCCCTCCATGTTTTTGGTGGGCGCGCAGATGAGATTCACATATCCAGGCTAAAAGCATGGCAACTCGAAAGCACCGGGAGTTTCTCCATGGATTGGTTTGATGGGGGTCACTTCTTTCTGCGGTATCACGAAGAGGCATTTCTTTCCATTCTAGTGCAACGTTTGGCAGAAAATTCCGTCGAGTTACCCCATGCTGCTCTTGCCTCTGCCTGAGGCTGTTCCCCCTGGGATCGAAGTCTGGTTGCTAGAGTTGAACTTGCGGATGCCGGTGCTGGATTCGGATATATCCCTCCTTAGTGAAGGAGAACTCACCCATGCATTACGATTTCACAGGCATGAAGACCGGGTACGTTCAATCTCAACGCGGGCGGCGTTGCGGCGAATGCTGGCTTCGCGGGTAAAACTGCCCGCGGAGATGCTGCGCTTTGTTACAAATTGCCATGGTAAGCCCCGTCTACAGCATGAAGTATGCATCGACTTCAATGTTTCGCACGCCGGTTGTTTTGCACTGATTGCGCTTTCGACTGGCGGGCAGGTTGGGGTGGATATCGAATGCCGTGATCGGACGATAGATGCAAAAAGTCTGGGTGCCTATGTCTTTTCCCATTTGGAGCGGGGGATTGGATTGAAAACGGATGAAGATTTTATTGAACGCTGGGTTGCAAAGGAATCGGTGCTGAAAGCATTGGGCGTGGGGATCTCCGAGCACTTGCAAGCGATTTCCATCCTGACGGATGACGGTGAAACTTTCAGGGTCGAACACGATCGTCCGGAGTGGTCACGTATAAGAGTTTGGTCCATCGAAGCACCTAATTGTTACGCTGCGGCATTAGCGGTGAAAAGCCCTGGTCCAACTCTCCCTGCTCTGGGGACATTTCAACGGTAACAGGTCGCGATGCAAAAGACGTTGAGTTGAAATTCACAAAACGAGCGCACTCAGCTCTTAATATCCGTCTCCAAAATCTTGGTTGTTTCGTTAGATCATAAACGACTTATAGGGATTGCAATGAATGCAAGGTTAATTCCGCGCCGTAGCTATCCGGCAAACATGATTACGCATCTGCGGGCGTTCGCGTCGGCGCGTTCGGCTGATACTGCGCTGATAGTAATACGCCCGGAGGGTCAGGAAAGCGATGCCGCTGTCGATAAAAAAATTGACTATGAAACCCTGGATCAGCATGTGTGTGCGTTGGCCGCCGCTCTTCAGGAGCGTTTTGCGGTGGGAGAACGGGCATTGCTATTGCTTGAAAACGACGAACATTACGTCATCAGTTTCTTCGCTTGCCTATATGCGGGTCTGATCGCCGTGCCTGTTTTTCCGCCTGAATCGACGCGCGAGCGGCATCTGGCACGGTTGCTCGCAATTGCAGCCGATGCAAAGGCATGTTGCATTCTCACCACGAGCGGGATACTACCCCTCATCGAAAATATAGTTCAATTTACTCAAGTCTCGATCATCGCGGTAGATGTGCTGAAACCCGAGGAGGCATCCGCATGGCATCCTCATATTCCCAAAGACGAGGACATTGCCTTTCTGCAATACACTTCAGGATCGACCTCTACGCCAAAGGGCGTGATGGTGAGTCACGGTAACCTGATGGCGAATGCCAGGGCCCTCGAGGAGGGCATGGCGATGAGTGCGGAGGACATATATCTGAGCTGGCTGCCTCTTTATCACGACATGGGTTTGATTGGGGGCTTGTTGCAGCCTATTCATCGTGGGATACCGGCTGTGCTGATGCCCCCCCGGTTTTTTATAGAACGGCCGGTTCGCTGGCTGGAAGCAATCTCGCGCCATCGTGCTACCGTCAGCGGCGGGCCAGATTTTGCTTTCCGGCTATGTGTAGAGAGAGTCAGGGACGCGCAGATGCGGGAACTCGATTTGTCGAGCTGGCGCATCGCTTTTTCGGGTGCAGAGCCGGTAAGGTATGACACGACGCGTGCATTTATAGAACGATTTGCACCTGTGGGACTCGCGACAAGCGCGATTTACCCGTGTTATGGCCTGGCCGAAGCTACGCTTTTTGTCGCGGGCGGCACACGTGGCGACGGCATGGAAGCTCACCTTTTTTCTACCGAGATGCTGGCGCAGGGTAAAGCGGAAGTGGCGGAGCGTGGAACATCCCTCGTGGCATGCGGTATGCCGGCATCACATCACTCGGTGAAAATCGTCGAACCGGAAACGTTGGTTCCACTGACTGATGGCAACATTGGCGAAATCTGGACAGACGGTCCAAGCGTTGCCTGCGGTTACTGGCAACGGTCTCGGGAAACGGCTGAGACTTTTATCAATCACGAAGGAGGGCGCTGGCTGCGTACCGGGGATCTTGGCTTCATTCATGCGGGGCAATTGTATATTGCCGGACGGCGCAAGGACCTTATCATTGTACGCGGGCAGAATATTTATCCGCAGGATCTTGAACAGATCGTGGAAGAAGAGGTCGAGGCCGCCCGTAAGGGACGAGTCGCGGCATTCCCGGTAGAAACCGCAGAAGGCGAAGGGATCGGTATCGCGGTGGAAATATCCCGCGGCATGCAGAAACTTGTTTCCGTCGAAAAATTAGTAAAAGTGATGAGCGAAGCTATCAGCATAAGCTGTCATGAGCCTCTCGCCGTGGTTGTGCTATTGAATCCGGGTGCTCTACCCAAGACCTCCAGCGGGAAGCTGCAGCGCGCCGCGTGCGGTCAGGGGTGGCGTGAGCGCACGCTTGATGCCTATGCGATTTACGAACACGGCAGCTACGTGCTGGGTGGCGGCACTCAACCCGCACGAACGTTAACGGATGAAACCGAGATTGAGCTGGCAGTTATCTGGGAAACGGTGCTGAATCGGGCGGATCTCGGCCGTGAGGCGCATTTCTTTGCGATCGGCGGCAATTCGCTGGGCGCTGTGCAGGCCGCATCGCGCATCGCCGATCATTGGGAGATCGATTTTTCGGTGCGCAGCCTATTCGAAAATCCGAGACTGCATGAGTGCGCTGTAGAAATCAGGCGTTTCTTGTCTACAGGAACTCCCCGGCGCAAGGCCAGCATCACCGTTTTGCCGAGCGGACGTAGAGCCCACTCGTTACCATTGTCCTTTGGCCAGCAGCGCCAATGGTTTCTTTGGCAGCTGGACCCATCAAGTACCGCATACCATATTAAACATGCATTGCGATTATCTGGACCGGTGGATGTGCAGGCGTTGAGCGCAGGTTTCAATGGTCTCATCGGACGGCACGAATCATTACGCACGATTTTTCGCGCGGGAGCGGACGGTTCTGCCGAGCAGGTAATTCAGCCGGCGTTGCAGATCGACATTACACATGTTGATTTACGCGAGATAGCTGTTTCAGAGCGCGAAGCACGGGCTACGGAAAAAGCGCAGAACATCGTTGCTGCGCCTTTCGATCTCACGCAAGGTCCATTGCTGCGAATCGCGTTGATCCGAATCGCGGAACAGGAGAATATCCTGGTGATGGTGGTGCATCACATCATCTCTGATGGTGCTTCGATGCAGATTCTAATCAATGAACTTGCCGCACGTTATCTTGCTCATGCGCGGAAAGAAACGTTATGCCTTGACCCACTCTCCATCCAGTATGCAGATTATGCCGTATGGCAGCGAAACTGGTTGGAAGCGGGGGAGAAAGACAGACAACTCGCCTACTGGCGAGATTATCTGGGAAATGTCCATCCGATACTGGCCCTGCCCGTCGACCATCCTCGTAAGCCGATAGCACATTATCAGGCAGCACGGCATGCCTTCGACATTCCATCGGATGCAGTAACCAAATTGCGCTGCATGGCCCAGGATCGGAGCGCAACGCTTTTCATGGCGTTGTTGGCGGGTTTTCAGGCTTTATTGTACCGTCACACAGGACAGCAGGACGTTCGTGTGGGTGTACCGATAGCTAATCGCAACCGGGTTGAAACCGCAGGCCTGATTGGTTTCTTTGTGAACACGCAGGTGTTGCGTAGCGAGGTACACGGCCGTATGGCTTTGTCGGATGTTCTGGATCAGGTGCGGGAAGCGTCTATCAATGCGCAAGCCCACCAGGACTTGCCATTCGAGCAATTGGTCGAAGCATTGCAGCCTGAGCGAAGCCTGACTCATAGCCCGCTATTTCAGGTAACGATCAACCATCTGCTCAGGGATTATCGCGCACTTCAGCAGCTTCCAGGGCTGAAGATGACCGACCACGATCTCGCCGCGCAGGCAGCCCAGTTTGAATTGACTCTGGAAACAGTCGAATCACCGGATGGCAGCGTATGCGCCAGTTTTATCCACGCTGCCGAACTCTTTGATACCTCTACTGTTGAGCGCCTGGGCCAGCACTATGTTCATATCCTGCAGATGCTGGCTACACACCCGGAACGATCCATTGCGGATATTGATCTGCTTAGCGAAAGTGATAGGGAGCAACTTCAAGCCTGGGGGACGCCTGTACCAGGCTTTACGGTGAGGGACCCCGTGCATCGCCTGATCGAACTGCAGGCGGAAAAATGCCCTCAGGCTACCGCCGTTATTTTCGATAACATCGAACTAAGTTATGCAGACCTGAATCGCAGATCAAACCGGCTGGCACATCGGCTAATCGGGCTCGGCGTAAAACCCGAGGTTAAGGTTGGAATCGCAATAGAACGTTCCATTGAGATGATAGTGGGGCTTCTAGCTATTCTGAAGGCGGGTGGCGGGTATGTTCCACTCGATCCCGAATACCCGCAGGATCGCCTCAATTATATTGTGGAGGATAGCGGCATCGGATTGCTGCTGACACAAAGCCATATCAAGGCACGTATTCTGCAATCGTCAGAGTTTGATGTTCTGGAATTAGACACCCTTGACTTGAGCATCGAACCCGAGAGCGACCCTAACGTCGTTTTACATGGCGAGAACCTTGCCTACATTATCTACACCTCTGGATCGACCGGCAGACCCAAAGGTGTAATGGTTACTCACGGTCCTTTGGCAATGCATTTGACAGCCATCGCGAAAATCTATGATGTTCAGCCCCGGGATCGCGAGCTAATATTTTTTTCCATGAATTTCGATGCCGCTGGAGAACAATGGATGACGCCATTGTGCGAAGGTGCAACGATTGTGCTGTCATCTGCACGGGGGCTGGCAAGCGATAATTTTACCGACTTGATCATGACTCATCGGATAACAACGCTGCATTTGCCGCCTGCCTACCTACGTCTGATTCTTCCCCTCAAGCGCGGTAACGGCACCTCAGTGCGTACATGTATCGCGGGGGGAGAAGCATGGTTTGCCTCGGATCTCGCGGCGACCCAGGCAGCTTTCCAGAATGTCCGGCTTGTTAATGCCTATGGCCCGACCGAAACGGTTATTACGCCGACAGCGTGGATAGGTAGTACCGCCGGGGGGGTCGACGGAGATTATGTTCCCATCGGTCGGCCGGTCGGCGACCGAAAGGTGTATGTGCTTGATGCAGAACTTAATATGGCCCCCCCCGGCACTGCAGGCGAGCTCTATATAGGAGGCCTGGGTCTCGCGCGCGGTTATCTGAATCGTTCGGCGCTGACAAGCGAACGATTCATTGCCGATCCGTTCAGCCAGACCGGCGAGCGTCTTTACCGTACCGGCGATCTGGTGCGCTGGCGGGCGGATGGACAGCTGGAATACGTGGGCCGTCTTGATTATCAGATCAAGGTGCGCGGCTTCCGCGTTGAGCTCGGGGAGATCGAGGCGCAGATGCTGGCTCAGCCGGGGGTACGCGAAGCGGTAGTGGTGCCACAGGAAAGCCACAATGGCACGCGCCTGATCGGTTATGTAGCACCCCATTCCGGCGTGCTGCTTAATGCGGCGTTACTTAAGATAGCGCTTGGCAAAGTGCTTCCCGACTATATGCTCCCGAGTCTGTTCATTTTTGTGGATGCGTTGCCGCTCAGTCCCAATGGCAAGCTCGACCGGGATGGGCTGCCCCAGCCAGAGCAGCTGAACGAACAGGATTATGAGCCCCCTGTCAGCAAAATTGAAACGCTGGTCTCGGAAGTCTGGGCAGAAATTTTAGAGGTTCCCCGTGTCGGGCTGCATAACAACTTTTTTGATCTTGGCGGCCATTCGCTGCTACTGATCAAAGTGCAGTGCAAGCTGGAAGAACGATTGAGCAACCGCATCGCCATTATCGACCTCTTCAAATACACCACCGTTGCCAGTCTGGCGAAATTTCTCGGCCAGGAGCATACAGACCATTCGTCCCTTCAGCACCACCGGGAGCGGGCGCAGCGTCAACGCGGCACTTTTATTCAACGGAAACAGAAAGCAGGAGGATTCATTGATGCATCATGAAGACGAGTTGTCAGAGAACACAGGCATCGAAATTGCGATCATCGGCATGGCAGGCCGTTTCCCTGGGGCGGACGATGTCGAAACGTTCTGGAGCAACCTGCGGGATGGAGTGGAGTCGATTACTTTGTTTAACGATAACGAGCTGCAGGGTATTTCGGCCACGCAACGGGTTGATCCGCTGTTTGTCAGAGCCGGTGCAAAGCTGGAGGGCGTAGACCTTTTTGATGCTTCCTTTTTTGGTTATACCCCCCGCGAAGCAGCAGAGATGGATCCTCAACATCGGCTTTTCCTGGAGACGGCATGGCAAGCGCTGGAAGATGCAGGTTATGACGCTTCGACTTACCTTGATCCGATTGGAGTATATGCCGGTTGCGGTGTCAACACTTATCTGTTGCTCAATCTGCTTTCCAGCGGCCATTTCTCGGATATGCAGGACATATCGTCCTTGCAAGGACTGATGAATGGCAATAACAAGGATTCGATGACCACCACGGTCTCCTACAAGCTTAATCTACGGGGGCCTGGAATCACAGTGCAAACCGCATGTTCCACCTCGCTGGCTGCTATCCACGTTGCCTGCCGGGGGTTGCTTAACCATGAAGCGGATATGGCAATAGCGGGTGGTGTCTGGGTCAATCTGTTGCATGAGGGCGGTTATCGTTACCAGCCCGGGGCAATCCTTTCGCCCGATGGTCACTGCCGTGCCTTCGATGCACAGGCTGCGGGAACCGTTATTGGCAGCGGAGTGGGAATCGTGGTGCTGAAACGACTGGTTGATGCCATGGCCGATGGAGATACCATTCATGCGGTGATCAAGGGGTCGGCGATTAATAATGATGGCTCGGCCAAGGTGGGCTACACGGCGCCCAGCGTAGAAGGACAGGCAGAAGTGATTCTCGCCGCCCAGGCGATTGCAGGCGTATCTGCCGATACGATCAGTTATATAGAAGCGCATGGCACCGGAACGACAATGGGCGACCCCATCGAGGTTGCAGCACTGACGCAAGCCTTCCGTGAGAGCACGGAACGGAGGGGATTCTGCGGCATAGGTTCGGTCAAGACCAATGTAGGACACCTGGATGCGGCAGCGGGTGTTGCGGGCCTGATCAAAACCGTGCTTGCGCTGGAGCATCAAACACTTCCGCCGAGCCTGAATTTCGAGCGGCCTAATCCCCAGATCGATTTCTCCACGAGCCCCTTCTACGTTAATGCCGTCGGCAAGGTTTGGCAGAGCGGTGCGACTCCACGCCGTGCTGGTGTCAGTTCATTTGGCATTGGCGGCACGAACGTTCATGTAGTTCTGGAAGAGGCGCCACCAGCAAGGCCTTCCGGACCTTCTCGCGATTGGCAGCTACTCGCGTTCTCAGCACGCAGCAGCAATGCTCTTGCGGCAATGGCTATCCGTTTACGCGACCAATTTCAGATGCATCCGGAAGTCCCCCTGGCAGATGTTGCCTATACGCTCCAGAGCGGCAGAAAATACTTTTCCCAGCGAGCTATCGCACTTTGCCGCGACAACGAGGACGCGGGCAATCTCCTGGAAAATCGGGATGTGGAGCGTTTTCTAACCCGGCAGATAGCGTTCGAAAATCCTCCCGTAGCATTTCTTTTTCCGGGACAGGGCGCCCAGCATGTCGACATGGCGCGCGATCTTTACCAGAATGAGCCGGTTTTCCGCCGTGAACTCGACCATTGTCTCGACTTGCTGAAGCCGTATCTTGATTTCGATCTGCTGACACTTCTGTATCCGGGACCGAACGATCAAACTGAGTCGTCGGCGCATCTTGCGCAAACGGAAGCTACCCAGCCAGCCCTGTTTGTTATCGAATATGCCCTGGCGCGACTATGGATGTCATGGGGCATCTTACCCACCGCCATGATAGGGCACAGTATCGGTGAATATGTTGCCGCATGCCTTGCCGACGTGTTCTCACTGGAGGATGCATTGCGGTTGGTCGCGATGCGGGGACGTCTATTGCAGCAAATGGACACTGGCGCAATGCTCGCGGTCATGTTACCGGAAGTGGAAGTAAAGGCCTATTTGAATGAAAGCTGTGACCTGGCCGCGGTCAATGGACCGGAACTTTGCGTCTTGTCTGGTTCGTTGACGGCAATCGAAGTCGTGGAAGGCACTCTGAAGGATAAAGATATCGCAAGCCGGCGATTGCATGTCTCCCATGCCTTCCACTCCGCCATGATAGAGCCGATGCTGCCTTCTTTTGTAGATATGGTCCGGACGATTGGCCCGCGGCAGCCGAAAATACCGTTTCTCTCGAATCTCAGCGGTAACTGGATCACACCTGAGGAAGCGACCGACCCCAATTACTGGGGAAGGCATTTACGCGGGACGGTGCGCTTCAGCGATGGTCTGCGTGAACTGCTGAGTAACCCGTCCCGCATTCTGCTGGAGGTCGGGCCTGGGGAAACTCTGACTACACTCGCGAAACGGCACCCCGATGCAAGGGTGGAACAGGCCATATTTTCGTCCTTGCCTCATCCGGGCAAGGCCCATTTAGCACAAAGGCATTTCTATCTTAGTCTCGGGAAACTCTGGTTAAGCGGAGCCGCCATCGACTGGAAGAGTTTCTATGCAGAGGAGCGGCGCTGCCGAGTTCCCCTGCCGACATATCCATTCGAGCGGCAGTCTTATTGGGTTAAACCTGGTGCAGCAAACGATAAAACCGGTTACGCGAGCGCAGCTAAAATTGGCGCGCGGATAGATCATGGCAGTGAGCCTGACGCCCGATCGCTGGACGACTGGTTTTATGTGCCTTCATGGCGGCGTGCTGATCACGTTGCGTTCAATGGTGTGTTTACCGATGAAGCGAAAAGCCTGATAGTCTTCAAGGATGAGCATCCGCTTGGCACGGCTTTGACCGCGCACTTTTCAAGCAATGGAATTGAACCCATCGTTGTTTCCGCTGGTTTGGCATTTCGTCGCGAGGATAAGAATCATTATACGATACGTCCCGGTGAGCGGCACGACTACGATCTTTTATTGCTCGCTCTGCGTGATGACGGCAGAACTATCGGCCATATCTTTCATCTCTGGAGCATGACCGCGGATAATCAGGCGCGATCAATTGCAGAGAGTCAGGTCAGAAATTTTTTCAGTTTGTTCTTTCTTGCGCAAGCATTGGAGGGTGTTCGAGCGCTTATTCCCTCCGGCAAAAAAGTGGAGATCACCGTCGTGACCGATCAGCTGGAGGATGTCACGGGCAATGAATTTCTGCTTCCGGAAAAAGCGCTGCTACTCGGGCCGTGTAAAGTCATCCCACAGGAATACTCCCAACTTGCCTGCCGTATTATGGATGTGGAATCGCAGTCCGTTGATGAGATCTCGGAAAACCGTCTTGTCAGGCAGATTCTGGCGGAATCACAGGCCGACCCCGTAGCATCCGTTGTCGCCTATCGGGGGCCACATCGCTGGATTCAATACTTCGAGTCCATCGTGTGCCCCGAACCCACACGTAGTTGCCTCAGACAAAATGGGATATATGTCATCACTGGCGGATTGGGTGGTGTCGGTCTTACGCTGGCTGAGCATTTGGCCAAAACGCGTCAGGCAAAACTCGTGCTGTTGGGGCGCTCCCAACTCCCATCACGAGAAAACTGGCCGAATTTACTGTCGGCCACGGATAATGCGGATTCGACACGCCGCAAGATAGAGAAGATCATGCATCTCGAAGCGCTGGGTGCCGAAGTGTTGGTATTGCAGGTGGATGTTGCCATCCAGGCTGAATTGAAGGCAGCTATCGCACAGGCACATCGGCGCTTTGGCGCAATTCACGGCGTTATTCATGCGGCGGGGGAAGTCGGCGGCGGACTGATTTCAGCAAAAACAGAGGCGATGGTGGCCCAGATATTTGCCCCGAAGGTCCAGGGGATGCGCGCGTTGCAAGCCGTATTCAAGGATGAGGCGCTGGATTTCATGCTTTTGTGCTCCTCGCTTGCAGCTATTGCAGGCGGTCTCAACAAGGTCGATTATTGCTCAGCCAATGCCTATCTTGATGCTGCTGCCCAGGCTGCTCATCAGGAATCTAATTTTCCGGTAATTTCAGTTAACTGGGACAGCTGGCGGGAAGTCGGCATGGCGGCAAATATGGCAATGCCGGATGGGGTGGGAATTGCTCCGCAGGCAGGAGCCGAGGCGTTCGAGCGTATTGTAAATGGCGTGAACAATGTGCCGATAGCCCAAGTCATTGTTTCTACTATAGATTTGAATGCCCGTCTGAACCAGACCCAGGACGATCTGGTTGCTCAACCGTTCGCCTTTGCTGCAGCGATTAAGCAGGAAAGATACCCGAGGCCCGCATTACAGACAATTTTTAAGTTGCCGGACAACGAGTTGGAAAAAGGCATTGCAGAAATCTGGCAAAGCCTGCTGGGGATGGATGCCGTTGGCGTTAATGACAATCTGTTTGAATTGGGCGGCGATTCGCTGCTGGGTATACAGCTCCTTTCCAGAGTCCGGGCGGGTTTTGCTGTTGACTTGCATCCGGCGGACTTCTTCAGGTCGCCCACTATTGCAGGTTTGGCGGCACTGGTGGAGACAAAGCTTATCGATGAGATCGAATACTCATGATTTTTTCTGATTTGTCTTATCCCAGTCATCCGGCCGTTTGTTATCGGGCTGGGGCAATCACGCGAGGAATTGTTGGTGCCGAATAGCAGCGATCTTACGGAGCGGCGTGCACGCCTGACGCCTGAGCAGCGGAATCGGCTTGCGCAGCGCCTGGCAGCTGCCGGTACCACGCGGCGGCAGGAATCAACCATTCCGTGCCGGGCACTGTCGGAGCCGGCATTGGTATCCTACGCTCAGCAGCGGCACTGGTTTTTATGGCAGCTGGAGCCGCTGAGCACGGCCTATCACCTGAGCGGTGCACTGCGTTTAGCAGGGCAACTGGATATTGAGGCATTGCGCTCGAGTTTTGATGCAC
>JACCWK010000130.1 GCA_013697655.1 Nitrosospira sp. | reverse complement strand
GCCTAACCGGATCGAGCCGCGCGCCAAGAAGCGACGACCGAAACCGCTGCCGCTACTGACCGTGCCGCGCCACATCGCACGCGAAGAAATACGGGCAAAACGATCGCTTAAACTTGTGGCATGAGGGTATGAATCGATTTCACGAACTGTGTTAACCAATAATAAACGCAATGAATACTTCGCTCGGTACGGTAATTCACACAGAGAAACTATTCATTAATCAGCCGGAGGAGATCCTTTCCAATTTTGGCGGTGCTTATAGACAAAATGCTATCCTTATCGAAGAGTGCAGCCAATTTTACCAAGGCAGTGTGATAGCGAGGGCTATGAGTCAACAGCATGCAGGTCGTGTACAATGCGAAAAATGCGTCTGAGTGCAAAGATATGTCATATTGAGGATTAAATAAACCGCCGCGTATTTGCCTTAAAGCAAGAAGGGTTCTTCGGTAATTTATGCGATTTCTTGCTTGACGTATAGCTTCTTCCTCATCATCGTTCTGCCATCAAGGTAAACCCTTCCGTTCCACCGCCTTCATCATGACCACCCAACATACTGAACCGGCATTAGCTGGGAGTCACCAATCTTTGGGTATACTTAGTCTGGCTGCACTTGGCGTCGTCTACGGCGATATCGGCACCAGCCCTTTATACGTCATGAAGACGGTCTTCGACCCCGCTCATGGGCTCGTTGCCAATGCGGATAACGTGATTGGAATCATCTCGCTTATCTTCTGGGCACTCATGATTGTGGTGTCGCTCAAGTACATAACGTTAATCCTGCGCGCGGATAATAATGGTGAGGGCGGCATCATGGCGTTGCTCTCGCTTGCCAGTTCTTCAGTTGGAAATCATCCGAAATTACGCAATATTTTATTTCTCATCGGGGGTTTTGGCGCAGCGCTATTTTACGGAGATGGGGTTATTACGCCGGCCATCTCTGTATTGAGTGCGGTAGAAGGACTAGAGGTAGCGACTCCGCTGCTTAAGCCATACGTATTGCCAATTACGTTGGCTGTGCTGATTATGCTCTTTGTACTTCAACAGCGAGGTACAGGAGGAATCGGTGCCATGTTCGGCCCGATAACGCTGGTATGGTTCAGTACGCTAGGTCTCGTCGGTCTCTTCAACATTGGCGCCGCCCCTGAAATATTGACAGCGCTTAACCCTTTCCATGCAATCACTTTTTGTATAAGCAATGGGTGGCTCGCATTTGTCGCGTTCGGGGCAGTAGTGCTAGCAGTCACAGGAGGCGAGGCACTCTATGCGGACATGGGGCATTTTGGTGCGAAACCAATCCGCGTGGCATGGTATGGGTGTGTATTGCCAGCACTTACCTTGAATTATCTGGGGCAGGGAGCGTTGCTTCTCTCCAATCCGCTAGCGATTTCCAACCCTTTTTATCTTTTATTTCCCGCTTGGGCACTTTATCCAGCCGTAGGGTTGGCGACCGTGGCTACAGTAATCGCATCGCAAGCCGTCATCTCGGGTGTTTTTTCGATGACGAAACAGGCTATACAGTTGGGATTTTTACCGCGCATGCAGATCAAATACACCTCCGACCGAAAGATCGGTCAGATATATATTCCTTTCGTTAATTGGTCATTGCTCGCGGCGGTGGTCATGGCGGTGCTCGGATTTGGTTCATCCTCCAGTCTTGCATCCGCATATGGTTTCGCTGTTACGGCCACGATGGTGATTGAAACCATACTTACGTTTTTCGTTCTTCGCTATGCCTGGAAATACTCATGGGTTTTATCTGTTTTTGCCACGGCTGTTTTTGTAACGATCGACACGATCTTTTTCGCGGCCACTACACTGAAACTCGCTCAGGGCGGCTGGTTTCCGCTCGTGATCGGAGTAGTAATTTTTACCATAATGGTTACCTGGCATCGAGGACGTCAGATATTGTTTGAGCATTTGCGCTCCGCCGCTATACCGCTACAATCCTTCCTTACATCCTTGGCCGCTCATCCGCCGGTGCGCGTCGCTGGCACTTCCGTTTTTTTAACCGCTGATCCTGATGGCGTGCCCCATGCGTTGCTACATAATCTCGCCCATAATCAGGTTTTGCATGAGCGTGTGGTGATCCTGACTGTCGTCTATATGGAAATTCCACGGGTTCCGGCGGCACAGCGAATATCGGTAAAGCCCTTGATCGATAATTGCTATCAAATTACTGTTCGATACGGCTTCAAAGATGAGGCCAATCTACCGTATGCACTGGAAATGTGCGAACCATATGGACTTGTGTTCGAACCGCTGAAAACATCCTACTTTCTGAGTCGCGACATCGTCGTACCGAGTCCTGGTGCCGGAATGGCATTATGGCGGGAGCGGCTTTTCGCCACCATGGCCCGCAATGCCAGCAGTGCTGCCGAATACTTTAAATTACCGGCTAATCGTGTGCTCGAACTGGGAGCGCGGGTTGAGATCTAAGCGCATGTTGTGACCCCCGATCGGTATATTCTAATAAAAATAATTTCAGATGATTCACCCTTCGAGGTGTGCAAGGCTGACAGATTGATAAGTCGAGCATGCTGCCCAGATACTTGCCACACTCTGCGCTGAACAATGGTCAATCCGGCGCTGCTGAATCGCTTTGAGGTTATATTGGGTAAGTTGGGAATGAGCCCGGCGGACCGGTCAAAGGTTTCCATCTTCGAGTCCAATGGAGCTAACCCTTATGCTGAGTTCGGATAGCAAGTCAATAACCACACTGATTCTCTGGTGTACCTCAGAATACTAGCCAATATTGCTGAGTCAGGTACAATCACGTGCCTCTGGGGGGAGCGGTGAGTGGGGTTGATCCGTATAACAAAGGGAAGCATTTAATAGCGCCGATAACTTTATAATAACTTTGCAACTGATAATTAGTTGCATATTGCGAAACTATTCTCCATAATCCTTTGTCCAAAAATAGCAAACTAGTTGCGCGCCTGCAAGCGCGTCCGAAGGACTTTACTTGGGATGAGTTGACCTCTGTGCTAAAGCACTTCGGCTATCAAGAGAAAACAGGAAGCGGCGCGCGTAGAAAGTTCATAAATAGCATTACAGATCACAAGTTACTTTTTCATAAACCTCATCCGGAAAATGTACTCAAGCGTTACGTGATTGATGAGGTTATTGCAGCTCTTATTGAAAATGGGCTCATAACAGGCGAGGAGATCCAAAAGTGACAAAGTACCGTAGCCTATTGTCTTATGGAGATTTTCAAGGTTCCGCTGATATTAGCGTGGAAGATGATTGCCTGTTCGGTCGCATTCTACATATCGATGATGTGGTTACATATGAAGCAAATTCACCTCAAGAACTTGAAAAATCTTTCAAGGCAGCCGTAGATGACTACCTTGATTTCTGCAAAGAGCAAGGCCACAACCCTTGTAAGCCATATAAGGGGGGCTTCAATGTCAGAGTGAGCCCTGATCTTCATAAGAAGTTAGCCTACATGGCAAAAAAGAAAGATATGAGTCTTAACGAAATAGTAAATGAGGCTCTTGCTGAAAAAGTGGATGCGGAAAGCAGAGTTGCTGGCCCAGTTATCCACCACCACAACCATTTTGTAACTGTTAACAATCACGGATCCTATGATTCTGAGGAAGGTGCCGCATGGTCAGAAAAGGCTCAAAAACCAAAGCTCTCGATGCTTCAGTAAAGACGCCTCTCGCGCTAGTACTTCAAACCGTCGAGATTTCAAAATGTAGCCTAGAACGCAGACTGCCGCGATTCGCGGCCCCTCGGGGAAAACTGGAATCAGAATTGAACCTCAACGTCCATATGGCCGAGGGCAGCGGAGGAGCGAAAGGAGTGACAGGTCTACTAAGTGTTGTCTTAAACGGCAAAAATGCGTCCGGTGATGGGGTTGGTCCGTTCACCATCGCTTTTGAACTGGAGGGGTTTTACCGCCCGGACGAGCCCATTTCCAGCTTGGACGAGGGAGATTTGACAGGGCCTTTGGTTACGCGAATTGCAAATGAGCTCTACCCTCTCGCCATGATGAGGGCGTCGGAATTACTTAGTATGATGGGCTATGGAGGAGTTCGATTATCCTTTGGATTAGAAATGGAAAAAGCGATGCAGAACCCCTAACCCGCTTCGGCGGGTTTTTTGTTGGTCCCGCATCAAATGTCCGGCTGTTCTTGATGTCACGCTCAACAGTGGATAGGATGTATGATCACCATCTCCGTCAGGATTAAACTTTATGATTCTCGAACAGTTTGCTCACTGTCACGTTCGGCAATTTACGCGAAAGCCGTGGTTCCATCGGCGATAGTAGAGGATTTTCAGGAAGCCGGTGTTTGTCTCGGCGCCGGTTGCTTCAAGGCAGCACTCGTGATGAGCAGGAGGGCTTTACAGCGTTGTCTCAAAGCGCAAGGTTGCACGCAGCATAGACTTGTTGATGCCATCAATCATGCTATTCAAAATTCTATTCTACGCAAACCATTTCAAACTTTGGCGGAAGAGATTCGACAATATGGCAATTTGGGGGCGCATCCAGATGACGATCAACTTGAAAGTGCAACTCGAGAGAGCGCGTATCAGGTGTTGGAGTTTGTAAGACTGCTTATTCACGAGTTTTATGAAGTGCCGGCGTCAGCGGAGTTACTAAAGCGAAACCGAGGGAAATCTTAGACGTTACAACAGGGCAAAAACCCCGATCATTCATGGCCATTGCTGACACTGTGCTGACACGGAATAGCTTGCCGTAGTGCTGTATTCAATAAGCTATTGATTATATGGCGCGCCCAACACGATTCGAACGTGTGACCCCCGCCTTCGGAGGGCGGTACTCTATCCAGCTGAGCTATGGGCGCGAATGAAATAGGTAAACCAAGCAGACCAATAGAATAGCTTTTTTTAAATCTCCCGTCCAACGTAAATGCCTTACGCTTTTGCTTCTGAGGGCATCAACCTATACAATAACCATTTTTTCTTTGGGGAGTTATTGTGAGCGGCATCGACGAAGTAGAAGGGCATTCCTCGGCCATCAAGACGCCGAAACAATTGGTTACAGTTTTACTAGCCGCTTTCATATTTCCAATTGCAATCATTATGCTCCTGGCGCATTTTGTTACCGGCGATACCCCGGTAGATCAAACTAACCCGGTTTTCTCGGATAAGGCCGTGGCTACGCGGCTGAAACCGGTGGGAGTGCTGGTTTTTGCGACGGACGCCCCTGCGGTTGACGAGAAATCGGCGGAACCAGCTCAGACAGCGAGTGCAGGCGCTGTTCCGGTAGCGGCTGCCGATGGCGCAGACAAAATCAAGGCGATTTATACGGCAAGTTGTGCGGCATGCCACACAACGGGGGCGGCAGGCGCACCCAAGCTGGGTGATAAATCAACGTGGGCTCCGCGCATCAAGAGCGGTGCGGAAACACTATACACCAGTGCGCTCAAGGGCAAGAATGCGATGCCCGCCAAAGGCGGCAACGCCAGTTTATCCGATCTCGATGTCAAGGCAGTAGTGGATTACATGGTGAGTGAGGCAAAATAATTTCTTAAATACTTGAACGGATTACGAGATAACGGCGATAGGGAAATCCTTATCGTCGTTATTTTTTGAAAGGATGCAGCAACATATCGATTGCACGATCTTCCAATATTTAATGACCTCTCCAAAAAAATGGCTACTTTCGCAATTGGTGATTTGCAAGGCTGTTATACGGAATTCCGGCAACTTCTTGACCTGATCCGTTTTGATCGTGCAAAAGACAGGTTGTGGCTGGTCGGAGATATCGTCAATCGGGGACCGGATTCACTCTCCGCATTGCGTTTTGTCCGCGCATTAAAAGATGCGGTAGTAATGGTCCTTGGGAATCATGATTTGCATCTAATCATGGTTGCAGAAAATTGTGTCAGATTGCATCGCAACGACACACTACAGGAAATACTCTCGGCTCCAGACAGGGATGAGCTGCTTCATTGGCTGCGACATCAGCGATTGCTGTATGTGGAGGAAAATTATGTCATGGTGCACGCAGGTTTACTACCATCCTGGAGCGTGCAGCAAGCCGCGTTACTGGCGCAATTAGTTGAAGGTGCGCTCCGCAGCCGGGATTTCCACCAATTATGTTCCCATATGTATGGCAACCAGCCCGACCATTGGCAGGACAGCCTCGAAGGCTACGCACGTTTGAGGGTGATCATAAACGCCATGACGCGAATGCGTGTGTGCACTCCCGAAGGGAGAATGGATTTTTCTCACAAGGGATTGGTGCGGGATACGCCGGCCGGTTATCTGCCATGGTTCGAGACGCCGGACCGGGCCAGTCGGGAAGCCACCATCATTTGCGGCCACTGGTCCGCGCTGGGTTTGCAAATTCGAAGCAACCTGATAGCGCTGGATTCAGGTTGCTTGTGGGGGGGATGTCTCACGGCTGTTCGCCTGGAAGATAGAAAGGTTTTCCAGGTGTCTTGTGTGGAACGGGGAGGGACAAAGTAGCGGCAATAGCGTGTTCGGCATAACGTGCCAATTCGCGGCGATTTTTTCCGTCACTATCAATAGGATGGTTGAAGATTAATTCAACTTCGATCCACTGCTGCCCTAATATTCTCTGCAATGATTCCAGCATCGAGATATTGGCATATGCTGCTGACTTGCTGATCGCTCCTGCGGTATCGAGGTAACGTATCGCCACCGGGTATAGCGTCGCTGCGACCGTTACCGCCGGTTGCAATAGAGATGCATGAAAATGCCGAAGCATGGTGCCGTCGCTGGTTGTACCTTCTGGAAATATCGCAACCCGATCTCCCAAAGTCAACGTGGTGCCAATGTCCTCGTTAATCCGGGCGGTATCGCTGCGCTTTGTACGCTCGATAAACAATGTCCCTGCATTCCGGCTCAGCCAGCCGAGTAGGGGCCAGCCACGAATTTCGGATTTGGCTACGAAACGAGCGGGACACACCGCATTAAGAGAATATACATCCAGCCAGGAAACATGATTGGCCGCTAGCATTACGCGCTTCATGTGGGCGGCAGGAGTGCTGCCGCTGGAGCGCAATCTGATGCATAGAATTTTAAGAAGCCCTGCTGACCAGTTTTGTGCCATGCGCCATTGCGCTGACTGATTCAGATGTGGATATACCGCGGACTGGGCCAAGCCCGAGATGATATGCAGCAACAAGCGGAAGGAACGAAAAACCTGTGTCAGTCGACTGGTATTAGCATTTGACATGACTATATTATCGCATCAAATGCCTACTGGCGCCCCTGACCTTTATGTCACGCGTTCTTTTTCGCTCATATGCTTTATCGTGCCGAGTTGGTCCAAAGGGTGACTGCTACGGCGGCGGTCATAGCGCGAAAAATCGCTCGTTTCCTGTGCGCCACTATTAAAGAAGAATGCGGCTACCAAAAATTTCAAAATACCGTTGATCCACAGCATCCCGGTTCAAACTATGATTCTGTCCGCCACGTTGGGCTATTTTTAGCGCACCCATAAGTGAGCCAAGCTGTCCGATGCTCTGCCAATCCATTTCGTGGGCGATTCCATACAAAAGTCCCGCGCGAAAGGCATCTCCGCAACCAGTTGGATCCACCAGTTTTTCAGCTTTAACGCATGGGATCTCAACTTGTTGACCATCGAAGTAAATTACAGAACCCTGAGAGCCTTTAGTGACGATCAATCCCTTTACGAGTTTCGCCAACGCTTCCAGCGTTTGACCGGTACGCTCCTGCAGTAATTGTCCTTCGTAGTCGTTAACTGCAACGTAATCAGCCTTATTTATAATATCCAGAAGTTCTTCGCCATTGAACATTGGCAGCCCTTGACCCGGATCGAACATAAATGGGATACCCGCTTCATACAATTCCCGCGCATGCTGCACCATGCCGTCACGCCCATCCGGAGCGATAATGCCGAGGCTTACATCTTTTGCTGCGGCCACATGATTTTCATGTGAAAAATTCATCGCGCCCGGATGAAAGGCGGTGATCTGATTATCCGCCAGATCCGTGGTGATAAACGCCTGTGCAGTAAACGTTCCATGTACATGGCGTATGTGGGTTTGTGCCAGGTCCAGATCGCTCAGACGGCTGGCATAGGGCTGATAGTCATCACCCACAGCAGCCATGATGAGCGGTTTGCCGCCTATCATCTTTAGATTGTAGGCGATATTCCCAGCGCAGCCGCCGAACTCCCGCCGCATATCCGGTACCAGAAAAGCAACATTCAGAATGTGAATCTTCTCCGGGAGGATGTGATTTTTGAAGTGGTCGTTAAACACCATGATGGTGTCGTAGGCCATGGAGCCGCAGATGAGTGTATGCATGTGTCCTAGCGTGGAATGGACTGCTTTATTCAGTTAAATCAGATTGATTTTAGGCTGCTTCCAGACTAAATCAGGTTCTCGCGCGGCCTTGACGTCGTCCAGTCTCCGCACCGGGGTAGTATATGGTGCGCCTTTTACCATTTCCGGTTGGGTAAACGCTTCTTCCAGAATTTCTTTCATGGATGCGACGAAGGCATCAAGCGTTTCCTTTGATTCGGTTTCCGCAGGCTCGATCAGCAAACACTCCGGCACCAGCAGGGGAAAATAAGTAGTAGGTGCATGGTAACCCTTATCTAGCAGCCGTTTGGCCACATTCATCGCGGTTACCCCGGTCTTTTCCTTAAGATCTTTAAGCGTGACAATAAATTCATGGCTGGCGCGGCGGGTAGGATAGGCGATTTCGAAGCCTGCCTTGCTCAGTTCAGCCATCAAATAGTTGGCATTAAGGGTAGCAAACTCGGCGACCCGGTGCATGCCTTCCGCCCCCAGCAAACGTACATACACATAGGCCCGAAGCAGCACACCTGCATTGCCCATATGGGCCGAAAGCCTGCCAATGGATTGCGGCATTTCCTTCTCTGCCAGCCAGCGATATGTGTCTTTTTCAAAAACCACCACCGGTACGGGTATGAACGGCAATAAACGCGAGGCAACACCCACTGGTGCCGAACCTGGGCCTCCACCACCGTGAGGAGTTGAGAAAGTCTTGTGCAGATTAATGTGAATGACGTCGAACCCCATGTCGCCGGGCTTCACCTTGCCAAGTATTGCGTTCAGGTTTGCACCGTCGTAATAAAGCAACCCACCCGCCTGATGGACGATCCTGCTCATTTCGGCTACATTTTTTTCGAACACGCCGAGCGTGGAAGGATTGGTGAGCATTAGTCCTGCTGTTTGCGGCCCGACCGCCGCTTTCAGCGCTTCCATGTCCACATCGCCCTCTTTATCAGTGGCTATTTCCACCACTTTGTAGCCGCACATTACCGCTGTGGCGGGATTGGTGCCATGAGCAGCATCGGGGACGATAATTTCGGTGCGGGCGGAGTCGTTACGCGACTCATGATAGGCGCGTATCATTGCAATACCGATTAATTCACCCTGCGCGCCCGCCATCGGTGTAAGACTGACGCCTGCCATTCCGGTTACATCCTTCAATATTTCTTGCAATTCATACATGCACGCAAGAAAACCCTGCCCCGTACTTTCCGGCGCCCTCGGATGCCGCGCCAGAAATTGGGGCAACATAGCCAGGGAATTGCATGCGCGCGGATTGTATTTCATCGTGCAGGAACCAAGCGGATAAAACTGCGTATCTATCGAGAAATTCTTTTGTGACAGTCGCGTGTAATGACGCACAGCCTCCATTTCAGAAACTTCCGGAAGCATCGGCGGGATCTTACGCAGCAGATTCTGGGGAATACCTTCTATTTCCGCCACTGTCGCTGGAGATTGGGAATAATTGCGCCGCCCGGGGCGGGAGTGTTCAAATATCAACATTGAATGAAATCCATGTCTTGCGGTTAGTATTTATTAACGAGAATTCAGGAACAAGAAGCCAAGTTTATAAGTATTCGTCACGGGCCATGCTCACTGCCAATATTTCATTGTTGAAAATCGGCTTTGCGAATCGCATGCGGGGTTCAATAGAACCCCGAGCTATTTCAGAGCAGCCAAAGCTGCTTCATAATCAGGCTCGTCCTTTATTTCCGGCACCAGTTCAGCATGTATCACGTTGTCGTTTTCATCCACTACCACAACGGCACGGGCCGTGATGCCGGCCAACGGACTATCGGTGATGGCGACACCGTAATTTTTCATGAACTCGGATCCGCGCATGGTTGACAATACCACTACTTTATCCAGCCCCTCGACGTCACAGAAGCGGCTCATGGCAAAGGGCAAGTCAGCGGCGATTATTAGTACAACGGTATTGTTCAGGTTACTGGCTTTTTCGTTGAACTTGCGGGTAGACGTGGCGCAAACGGGAGTATCCAGGCTAGGGACAATATTAAGGACCTTTTTCATACCGGCAAAATCAGCCAGCGTTACATCTTTCAGGTCTTTATCCACCAGCAAGAATGCGGGGGCCTTATCACCTACTTTTGGAAAAGTACCTTCAATTTTGATGGGATTGCCGGCAAGAGTGACCATGATGTCTCCTTTAGTTGAGCGTGATGAATGCAGATGAGAATAGAATATTATAATTTATCAATCGCTTGTCTTAAATGCGTAACATAATTTTCCAAATCTGCAGTTGTTTTCGTTTCGGTGGCGCACACCAGTATTGCACTGCCAAGCTCCGGATAATATTCTTCAAGATTCAGTCCTCCCAGTATTCGCTGGTCTTTAAGCGTGCGCAATACATCTACGGCGGGGGCGGGTAGCGAAACGATCGTTTCGTGAAAGAACGATCCGCTGAAAATTCTTTGTACTCCATTCAGAGTTTCCAGTTTTTCGAGTAGCGCCAAAGTGTTTGCATGGGACTGAGCAGCGATACGTCGCAAGCCTTCGGGGCCTGTTAGAGCCATGTAAATGGTGGCGGCGGTGACCATCAGGCCCTGATTTGTACAGATATTGGAGGTAGCTTTGGAACGCCGAATATGCTGTTCGCGGGCCTGCAATGTGAGCACAAAACCCTCCTTGCCATCCTGGTCCGTCGTGCGACCAATGATGCGTCCCGGCATTTGACGCACCAGCGTCTGCTTGCAGGCCATGAAACCAAAATAAGGCCCCCCGCTTGAGAGCGGAATTCCCAGGGGTTGGCCTTCACCCACCGCTATATCCGCACCCTTGCTCCCCCATTCTCCGGGCGGGGTAAGCAGTGCCATCGACAAGGGATTGACCACTGCTATCGCCAATGCGCGCTTGCTGTGCGCCCAATCGGTGAGGGCGTCGACATGTTCGAGTATGCCGAAGAAATTTGGCTGGGGAATGACCAGCGCCGCAAATTCCTCCTTGCTGAATGCATCCAGAGTTTCGGGCAAGGTCTGGCCAGACTGTCTGCAATACGGTATCTCGACCACGTCAATGCCCTGATTCCTAACAATCGTACGCACCACGCTACGATAGATCGGATGGACCGTGGTCGGCATCAGAATACGGCGTGAGGATTTATGAGAGCGCACTGCCATCAATGCCGCTTCAGCCAGTGCGGAAGCGCCGTCATACATGCTCGCATTGGACACATCCATTCCGGTCAAGGAGGCCATTATGGTCTGGTATTCATAGAGCAGTTGCAGTGTGCCCTGGCTTGCTTCAGCTTGATAAGGAGTGTATGAGGAGTAAAACTCGCCGCGGGTGGCTATCTGCCATACTGCGGCCGGAATATGGTGCTCATATGCCCCAGCCCCAATGAAATTGAGATAGCGGCCATCTGCCTCAGCTCGTTCCAGCATAAGTCGGGAAATTTCCATTTCACTCAAGCCGGGAGGTACTTGTTTCAATTCGCCACTTTTCAGGGCGGGAGGAATTTCATCGAACAGATCATCAATGGTATCCGCACCGATGCTCGCAAGCATCGCGTGTATATCTTCTTCAGTATGGGGAATGAACGGCATGGTTTTTTCCGTGAATCATCGGCTTGAGGTGGAAAACGCGAGAAATAAGACTTGCGGGCGGAAAATACCCATCTTCAATTTCGATTGCTCATCAATCCTCCTCGCTTTCAAGGATTTTCTGATAGCCTGCGGCATCAAGAAGACTGTTGAGATCGGCAACATTTACGGGCTTTAGTTTGAAAAGCCATGCTGAGTAGGCATCTTCATTGATTTTTTGGGGCGATGATTCCAGATCGGGATTGGCTGCTGTTACCTCTCCCGCGATAGGTGCATACACATCCGCCGCCGCCTTGACCGACTCCACGACGGCGCATTCTTCGCCCTGATTGAGTTTCCGGCCCACAGTCGGGGTTTCCACGAACACCATGTCGCCCAGTAACTCTTGAGCATGCTGAGTAATGCCCACCGTCGCCGTGCCATTGTCTTCAAGTCTTACCCATTCGTGAGATTTCGTATACTTTAAATCGTTGGGGATACTCATGTATTTACTCCAGAATTAAATGACACCGCTTCGCCGTCAAAATTAAATCAAACTTTTGCCATTTCGCACAAACGGATATTTCACCACTTTTGCTCGTAGCATCTTGTCCCGCACTAATACGCGCACTTCATCTCCAGCGGTTACTTTTAGTGGCAGGCGTGCAAGCGCGATAGACTGATTAAGTGTCGGAGAAAATCCACCGCTGGTAATCTCACCCTCGCTCTCGCTATCGTCGTATTGCATCGAAACTTTCTGGTGGCTGCGCAATACGCCACGCTCCAGTAAAATCAGGCCAATCAGCTTCTTTGTCACCGGTATTGCCAGCAATGCTTGCTTGCCGATAAAGTCGCGATCACTTTTTAGATCAACCGTCCACGCCAAACCGGATTCCAGCGGGCTGGTAGTCTCATCCATGTCTTGGCCGTAAAGATTCATTCCAGCCTCCAGCCGCAACGTATCCCGCGCACCGAGTCCTGCCGGCGCCACGCCCGCGGCATTCAGCGCACGCCAGAAACCCGCGGCATCATTTGAGGGCAGCATGATTTCAAAGCCGTCCTCGCCGGTGTAGCCGGTACGAGCAATAAAGTATTTATCATATGTTGTCGCCTGGAACAGCTGCAGATTCTCGGTCGCTGCCTGAGCACCGGCAATAACTTGCCAAACCTTGGCGCGGGCGTTAGGTCCTTGCACCGCGATCATGGCTAAATCACGGCGAGGGGTGATTTCCAGTCCGGGCGCGATCTCATCACGCCGCGCCAGCATCCATGCGATGTCTTTGTCAGCAGTACCCGCATTCACAACCATGCGGAAATGAGACTCGGTCAAAAAATAAATGATGAGATCGTCTATTACGCCGCCCTGGAGATTGAGCATGCAGCTATAAAGCGCCTTGCCGGGCTGCGTCAGTTTGTCCACATTGTTGGCGACCAGCCGCCGCAGAAAATCACGGGCAGCCTTGCCATTGATATCCACCGCCAACATGTGGGATACGTCGAACATGCCAGCATCAGTACGCACGTTATGATGTTCGTCGAGCTGAGAACCATAGTGCAGGGCCATTTCCCAGCCGCCGAAATCGACCATCTTGGCCTTCATATCGTGGTGGGTTTTATTAAGAGACGTCGTTTTCACAGATGAGCATCCTAAAATAAAAAAAGGCGAAGCCACATCGCATGACCTCACCCCTCTGTCCTTTTTACCTGAGAGATTACGGAATATCTGTCCCGCGTGCCCCTTCGGTGGTCGAATTTGACCTCGACGCTCTCCAGATTGCCTGTCGCAAGCGGTTCTCAAAGACCAGATTAACCTGATCTCCGCCTGAGCGATTCCGGGGGGTTGCGCCTTCGGCGGCGACGATGAAACCGGCGCGCTCTTCCGCTTGGATTGTAAATGGCAGAACCCAAATTATACTCCAGCAACCGGGATCAAGACAAGCAAATGACTGGCTAATTACTTCCCGCTTTGGCGTCAGTTAGTCAACGAATTTATATTTATAGTGATATCTTATTCCAGCCCGGCGTGATTCGAATTGGAGATTTTGATGCGGAGAGAAAGAAAGCAGGAGGTGTAATTGCTGGCAGTGCCTGGTTATTTTACTTCCGGCCGCAAACGACGCGAACCTTTGAACGTGAGGTACTAATGTATCTTAGCCATTTTGGATTTTCTGAACAGCCATTTACGCATCTTTCTGACGCTAATTTTTTTTGTGAGGGGGCCAATAGAGGCGAAGTGCTTGACGCGCTCATTTATAGGCTTACTCATGGCGAGGGCGTCGAGGGAATCATCAAGGTTGTCGGCGAGGACGGAAGCGGCAAAACTACGCTGTGCCGATTGTTGGGAAGTCGATTGCCCCTCAACATCAAAACCATTTATCTTGCCAAGCGAGATTTATCTCCGGAAGATCCTCTTAAGTCAACTGCCGACGAGTTAAAGCTCGGTCTGGCCGTAAGTCGCACGACTGCTGTATATATCCCCACCGCGATATGTGATCTGAAAAATGCGCTTGAGAAACACGCTATGAGCGTGCAAGTAGTGTTGTTGATAGATGAAGCTCACACTTTTGCCGTGGAGACTCTGGAAGAATTGCGATTTCTATATGACCTTGCATCGCCCCGCCACAAGCTTCTGCAAATTGTTCTGTTTGGTCGGGGCGAACTGGAAGATACGTTAGCTTTGCCACAAATGAGACAGTTCAAAGATCGCGTCACTCATCATTTTACGTTACAGCCATTCAATGCTAAAGCTACGCAGGAATACCTGAGGTGCCATATGTGTGCAGCGGGATACAGCGGTCCGGACATTTTTACTCCCGACGCGGTAAGACTGATCGCCATGGCTTCAGGCGGAATTGCTCAGCGGATAAACATACTCGCCAATAAATCCCTGATGTCGGCATTCACCGTCAATACTCGTGATATCGACGCGCGTCAGGTCAAAGCCGTGATCAAAGATGCAGGAATCAAACGTGGTTTCGTCTGGCCGGATTGGCCCGCTTTGCTGAAACACCGCGTCGCCAGCGCAAGCGCCATAGTTGCTGTTATGGTGCTGGGTGTGCTGGGCTGGCGCTTTATTCAAACGAACGTTACACCTCCTGTTGCAGCATTGCCCGTCGATGTGACAACGTCGGCTCCGGTTTCCGCGCCCCTATACCCCCCGAGGGCAGCAACGGTTATGCCTAGTGCTCCTCCTCCAGCTTCGACGCCGCTATCTGGAGCCACCGCACGGCTTTCACCCCCCGAGCATGCGGCGGGAACAATTTCCGCACAAGGCAATTTGGCCACCGCTGCCGAAAAGGTTGGTACGGTCAAGCTGGATGTTGGAGGAGTTAAGTTGGCGGACCATAAATTGGTAGGGCAGAGGGTGGAGGCGACCAAGCAAATGATGGCTACGATGGATAAAAATTACTACAGCATTCAGCTATTTGTTACCGATAATATCCAGCCCGACCGAATGGAGCGGTTTTTGATTCGTGCCCAAAGTCTGGTCAAGTTATCAGACCTGTACATGCATCCGGTGAATAAGGAGGGTCAAGCCCACTTCAGAGTTTTTTACGGGATTTATCCCACACGCGACCAGGCCGATGTAGCGATGGATGAGCTTCCGCAAAAATACAAAACTGCTTTTTCACCGGAGCTGTATACCTTAGCTGACCTCCGCTAATCTTTGGATATGTATTATTTCCCGTATTCACGGACCTGGCAAGGGATGAACTCTTCGTATCTGGTCAGACATGATGCCGAGAATGATAAAATGTTTCTTTTAACGTCTGGATATTGAACAGCAGGATAAAACATGATTGGAATTTTAATTATTTCTCATGGCAATTTGGGCGACAGCCTGATCCACTGTGCCAATCATGTCATGGGAAAAAAAACCCAGCATTTGTCGCATCTGAGCATTACTATTCAGGATGATCCCGACATTGTTATGCCCAAAGCGCTGGAATTGGTGAGCCAACTCGATTGCGGCAACGGTGTGCTTGTATTAAGTGATATCTGCGGAGCAACTCCCTGCAATATTGCCAGCCGGCTGGTTAGTCCCGGCAAAGTGGAATGTCTCGCTGGAGCTAATCTGCCGATGTTGGTGAGAGCGCTGACTTACCGTAACGAACCTCTTTCCGTAGCGGGAGAGAAAGCGCTGATCGGGGGTAGAGAAGGTGTGATGCGCATTTATTCAGGATTACACAATGCAGTATAAAGAGGTTGAAATTCTAAATAAACTGGGGCTGCATGCGCGTGCTTCTGCAAGGCTCACACAACTGGCCAGTCAGTTCCAGAGTGAGGTATGGTTGTCGCGAAATGATCGTAAGGTCAATGCGAAAAGCATCATGGGAGTAATGATGCTGGCTGCGAGCAAGGGAGTTGTTTTAGGCATCGAAACGACCGGTCCGGACGAAACCGAGGCAATGCAGGCACTAGTAAATTTGATCGAGGATTGTTTCGGGGAGAGTGAATGAGCTTTGCATTGCACGGTGTGGGAGTTTCCGGCGGTATCGCCATAGGACACGCATATCTTGCTTCGCACGCCGCGCTAGAAGTGGCGCATCACATAGTGCCACAGGATCAGGTCAGCAACGAAATTTCCCGACTTGACACTGCTTTCACCGCCGTTCGTGAAGAACTTAAGGCATTACATGCTTCTGTTACCAGTGGTCCTGCAGCAGCCGAGTATGGGGCGTTCCTAGATTTACATCGAATGATTCTGGACGATCCCACGCTTTCCACCGCAGCCAGAACTTATATTGCGCAGAACCAGTGTAATGCAGAGTGGGCCATTACTCAGCAGATGGGCGTGCTAATGGCGCAGTTTGAGGAGATAGAGGATGCTTATCTGCGCGAACGCAAAACCGATGTGATCCAGGTAGTGGAACGAGTGTTGAAAGTCTTGTTGGGACATCCAGGCTATGTTCCTGCATCGTTAAAGCGCAACGGGGACAGTATTCTGGTTGCTCATGATTTGAGTCCTGCCGATGTGATTCAGTACAAGCAGGACCGGTTTATTGCCTTCCTCACCGATTTGGGTGGGTTGACTTCCCATACGGCCATTGTTGCGCGCAGCCTCAATATTCCTTCTATAGTAGCGTTGCATTACGCGCGCCGGTTGATCCGCGACAACGATATCCTGATTGTGGACGGCAACCAGGGCGTGGTGATTGTTGATCCTGACCAGCATGTGCTATCCGAATACCGGTTGCGGCAGAGTCAGTTTGAGCTAGAGAAGCAGAAGCTGAAGCGTATCAAAACGACTGCCGCCGCGACTCTGGATGGCACGGCGGTAGAATTGCATGCCAATATCGAATTACCTCAGGACATCGAACAGGTGAAAGAGCACGGTGCCACCGGGATCGGCCTCTTTCGCAGTGAATTCCTGTTCCTCAATCGTAACACTCTGCCCGACGAGGACGAACAATTCGAAGCTTATCGTACCGTGGCGCGCAAAATGCGCGGTCTGCCAGTAACGATAAGGACATTTGATCTGGGGGCCGACAAGAATCTTGATAGCGCCAAGCGCGTCGCAGCTAATCCGGCACTCGGATTGCGCGCGATTCGGCTTTGTCTAGCCGAACCGCAAATGTTCAATACGCAATTACGCGCTATTCTGCGTGCATCCCGTTATGGCCAGATTCGTATCCTGGTGCCAATGCTCTCCAGTGTTTCCGAAATTACTCAGACATTGCATCTGATTGAAAACGCCAAACAAAGTTTGCGCCATGAGAAGATTCCGTTCGACGAAAAAATCCAGGTAGGTGGCATGATAGAGATTCCTGCTGCGGCGCTATGTCTCGATATTTTCATGCGTAAGCTGGATTTTTTGTCTATCGGTACCAATGATTTGATTCAGTACACCTTGGCGATAGACCGTGCCGATGATTCCGTGGCGCATCTCTATGATTCATTGCATCCTGCGGTGCTGCGGCTAGTTGCACACATTATTCGCAGCGCCAATCGAACCGGCATCCCTGTAGCAGTTTGTGGAGAAATCGCTGGAGATACATTATTCACCCGGCTGCTATTAGGTTTCGGGCTCCGTCAGTTTTCCATGCATCCGGCACAACTGCTCACTGTGAAACGAGAAGTATTGAGGAGTAATCTACCCGATATCATACCGCTCACGCAAAAAATGCTTAAAGCTGATGATCCAGGAAAAATACAAACATTATTGATGAGGCTGAATAACTGATTTCGTTCGTTGGCCAAAAAATAAGTCGAAGCGACTCTTTCTCATAGACAATACTTCCGAAATATCTTCACGTTTGAGCTTCTTGCAAAACTCCCGGGTGATCTGAGAGTAGGCATTGTTATTTACTGATCAAGATGACCTGAAGAGTAGTTTTGTTAAATTTCCTGACTCGTTTTGTTCAGGAACCCTGTTTTCGAC
>JACCWK010000087.1 GCA_013697655.1 Nitrosospira sp. | reverse complement strand
GCCGTGGCGTGTTCCGCAGCGTCCCGGAACTCAATGCCGCCATCAAGGAATACATCGCCATGCATAACCAATCCCCCAAACCTTTTGTCTGGACTGCCAAGGCCAATGACATCCTGCAAAAAGTCATCCGCGCCAATCGCCGCTTAAGTTCCAAACAGAATGGCGCACTACACTAGGCTAACGGGGCAGGACGCTTGCATGATCGATGAGCCGCAATTCAACCAGTAATGAGATCGGGAAACGACATCAATTTGTCAGGCATGCTGGTACGTGAATTTATAAAATTCAGTATTCTGATTTTATTCATGGGTATCAATATCGCTCCCCTTTATGCATTTACCATTGAAACTAAAGGTGGCCCCAAAATTAAAAGCGATGATGGCAACTTTGAAATGCTCTTCGGCGCGCGCGCCCATCTTGACGTGCATTCGTTCGACAACGATAAAGCGAGCACAGCCTACCCGGCCTTTGGCAGCCAGATACCCAGTGACCAGCCGCAGAGCGGGTTCAATTTTCGCCGGGGCTATGCGGATGTAACGGCAAAATTCTACAGCCTGGGTTTTAAGGTTCAGAACGATTTTGCGGCAGGAACTTTTCCGGGCAGCCTTCGCGAAGCCTGGGTTTCAGCAAAGATTGGTCCGGGTCAGCTCATGGTCGGCCAGTTCAAGGCTTACCGCGGCATGGAAGAACTGACGAGTTCCAATGAGATTACCATGATGGAGCGCCCCTCGACCTCGTCCACTGGCATATATACCGGCCGGCAGTGGCTCATGGGAGTAGGTTACAAGGGTATCTTTGCCGACCAGCTTGGCTATGCCGTGCACGTCATGAGCCTTGCGCATACCGGCATGCCCGTCACCGGTTCGAGCTACGGCGGCCGGCTATTCTGGGTGCCCCGTTCGCGCGAAGGCGATACTCTCCATTTCGGCTTTTCTTATAGTATAGATACGCCGGGTAGCGAGTCACTTTCTGCGAAGGTGGTGGATATTTATGGAGGACGTCGGGGTTTCAGCCAATCTTTTGGTTCCGCTGGTGCGGGCCTGGGGTCATCCACCCACAATAACGAGGCGACAATTGCCCTGGAAGCAGCTTATGCGCTCGGCCCCGTCACCCTGCAGGCCGAGTACGCAGCCGTAAAACTCGACAATACCCATTTATTGGCAGGTGCGCAGAAGGATTCTCATGTGCAGGCGTATTACGTTCAGGCGAGCTGGTTTGTAACCGGTGAAAAAACAATTTACCGGAAAGAACGTGGGGCCTTCGGCAAGCCTCAACCAAGCAGAAAGTGGGGAGCGATTGAACTGGCTGCCCGCTATGACGCCGTCGAAAATAAGGATCAAAGCCTGCTCGAGAATCCTTGCAGTACTAGCACAACGAAATGTCAGAATCAGATCCTGACGTTGGGACTCAACTGGTATGTTCGGCAAGGGTGCGGCTTATGCTTAATTACTATCTTAGCGAAGCCGCGATTGGCAATGCCGGCGCTGGCACGCCGAATCGTACCGACCATCCATCCGTTATTTCTTTTCGCACCCAGCTAAGCTTTTAAAATCGGGGGGGGAACCCAACCTTGGACATGATCCGAACGAGAATAGCTGTCGATGCGGTCAGGACCTGGTTTGCTGCTACATACGCTCGATATATTCGCCGCTATCGGTGTTGATTTTTATCTTTTCTCCCTGCAGGACGAATGCCGGAACCATGACAACAAGCCCCGTCTCCATTGTCGCCGGTTTGTAGGAGCTGGTGGCCGTGGCGCCCTTAAGATTGGGTTCGGTGTCCGTGATCGTCAGCACAACGCTAGCCGGAAGCTGCACGCCAATGGGACGTTCGTTGTGGAAGTTGACTTGCACATCGGTGTTCGGCAGCAGGTATTCATACTGATTTTCAAGGAATTCCCGCGAAAGGTTTAATTGCTCGTAATTTCCCTTATCCATGAAGATAAAGTTATCACCCTCCTGGTAGAGATACGTCATATCGCGTGGTTCGACGAAAGCACGCTCCACTTTGTCTTCAGTACGGATGCGCTGATTTGTTTTAGTGCCGGCCTCGATATCCTTCATCTCTACTTGCATGAAAGCTCCCCCTCGGCCCCCGACATGGACGTGGTAACATTTCAGCACGCGCCAGATGCGCTTGTCCCACTCAATCAGGTTGCCGACTCGAATTTCTGTTGCAAGTACTTTAGCCATTATTTTCCAGTGAATCGAAAAGCGCGCATTTTACTACAAAAGGCTACTTGATAACCCATGCAATCCTCATTCTCAGCAGATTGCCGTCAATGTCAGCGGTTAGCTACATTCCTGGATGAAGTTAAAGTTCGCTATCCCAGTTATCATGCCCGTCCCGTGCCGGCTTTTGGAGATATCGCACCCAGGCTTCTCATCATCGGTCTAGCTCCCGGTATGCACGGCGCGAATCGCACAGGGAGACCTTTCACCGGAGACTTCGCGGGGATTTTATTATATCGGACGCTACATAAATTTGGTTTTGCCAGCCACGAAGGGACTGCTTCCGCTGATGATAAATTACAGCTCATGAATTGCCGCATTACTAATGCTGTCAAATGTCTGCCGCCACAAAACAAGCCCGAGCCGATCGAAATTCGTCAATGCAACAATTATTTGGCGGCCGAAATTTCGGATTTCAAGGAGGAAGGGGGTGTTGCGCTGCTTGCCCTTGGAGCTATCGCCCATCAGGCGGCGCTCATGGCTTTGGGGCTTCAGCTTAAGGATTATCGTTTTGCTCACGGTGCTGTTCATGGATTGCCTGCCGGTTCATCATCGGATGGCCTGGAATCCGCTGGATTGACGTTATATGACAGCTATCATTGCAGCCGTTACAATACGCAGACGCGACGTCTGACTACGGAAATGTTCGAGCAGGTATTTGCAAAAATATCCGCTGATTTATACTCTCATCAGCAAACTGGAGACTAACCCATGCCTTATGTAAACATTCGCATTGCGGGTGCCCTCAGCCGCGATCAGAAAAAGCAGATCGCCCAAGAGATCACTGATACCCTCGAGCGTGTTGCTCACAAGCCAAAATCTTACACCTATATCGCTTTCGATGAGTTGCCCCATGAAAATTGGGCAATAGCAGGCGTCCTGCTGGGCGAGGAGGACTGATCGTTTTGCTGGCTGTCTCCTCCTTCGGTGCAAAAGAATTTTGCTCCCGCCTGCCCTCCCAGCCGGGTGTTTATCGAATGATGAACTCAGCTGGCCAAGTGATTTACGTGGGTAAGGCTATTGATCTCAGAAAACGTGTTTCCTCGTATTTTCAGAAAAACGGACTGGGTCCACGCACACAGTTGATGGTGTCTCAAATCACAGGAATTGAAACTACTGTTACACGTTCCGAAGCCGAGGCACTACTACTTGAAAATAACTTAATAAAGGCCTTAACTCCCCGATACAACATACTTTTCAGGGATGATAAATCGTATCCATATGTGGTTCTAACCGGACACCGCTTTCCCCGGCTTGGTTTTTACCGTGGAGCATTGGATAAGAAGCATCAATATTTCGGCCCCTTTCCCAACGCGGGCATGGTAAGAGAAAGTATTCAGCTTCTGCAGAAAGTCTTTCGCCTTCGAACTTGCGAAGATAGCGTGTTCAGCAATCGCACCAGGCCTTGCCTGCTCTATCAAATCAAGCGTTGCAGAGGACCCTGTGTCGATCTGATCACTCTGGAAGCCTATCGGGAAGACGCGAGAAACGCCGATCTTTTCCTGCAAGGCAAGCAAAGCGAAGTGCTGGAAAGTATCACCATAAAGATGCAGGAAGCCGCCAGTGCCCAGAAATATGAGCTTGCGGCGGTATTCCGCGACCAGATTCAATCGCTGCGAAAAATCCGGGAAAAACAGTTTGTAGACAGCGGCATGGCACTGGATGCGGATGTAATTGCGTGCGTTGCCGAGAGTAACGGTGCCGGGAGAACCTGTGTCAATCTTGCCATGATCAGAGGAGGACGCCACCTGGGAGACAAGAGTTTTTTCCCTCTGAATGCGGAAGGATACGATCCACCTGCAGTGGTAGAAGCTTTTCTGGCCCAGCATTACCTCAATCGAAGCGTGCCGCATCTTGTCATTGTTGGAGAAAAAATTCAGCGGGAAACGCTCCAAACCCTGCTGGCGGAACAATCCGGGCATAAAATCGTCATCAATGCCAATCCTATCGGCGACCGGCGCATGTGGCTAGATATGGCAACGGAAAACGCGCGGCTCGCACTTGAACAAATGCTGAGCCGGCAGGCCAGCCAGGAAGAGCGCCTGCAAGCATTGCAGCAAGCCCTGGATATGACAGGGCTTGGCCGCATTGAATGTTTTGATATCAGTCATACGCTAGGAGAAGCCACCATTGCATCGTGCGTGGTCTATGATAACTTCTCCATGCGCAACAGCGAATACCGCCGCTACAATATTACCGGCATAACCCCGGGGGATGACTACGCCGCCATGCGTAACGTCCTTTCGCGACGCTATCATAAAATTGCGGAAGGCGAGGGCCGGCTGCCAGATCTGATACTGATTGATGGCGGTAAAGGTCAGGTGAGTGCAGCTCGGGAAGTATTGATTGAGCTCGGCTTGAACGACGCTAACCTGCTAGGAGTAGCTAAAGGAGAGGAGCGCAAGCCCGGCTTGGAACAATTGATTTTCCCCGCGGCGGAAAAGCCGCTACAATTGCCGAAGGATCATCCTGGATTGCATTTAATTCAGCAAATTCGCGACGAAGCCCACCGTTTTGCGATTTACGGCCATCGCGCCAAGCTCGGCAAATCGCGCACTACTTCAAGTTTAGAACAGATTGACGGTATCGGAGCCAAGCGGCGTCAATGCCTGCTGGCTCGATTTGGTGGACTAAAAGGTGTCCTGACCGCAAGCATTGAAGAACTTCAGCAGGCCGAAGGAATCAGTCGTGCGCTGGCGGAGAAGATTTACAAGGAACTGCATTGAATCTCAACCCGTTGGTTGCCTGCTCGTCTTACCCATGAGCGCTTTTAGTTTGCTCTTTAATGGCATATCCTGACCTTTATGCCTTTTAACCTGCCCAACGTGCTCACTTGGATGCGCATACTTGCGATTCCGCTGTTTGTGGGTATTTTCTATTTCCCACCCTCATGGTTATCCCAGTCCGATCAGAATCTGATCGCCACCATTATCTTCACGGGGGCGGCCATCACCGATTGGCTGGATGGTTATCTTGCCAGAGTGCTCAATCAGACCTCGGCATTCGGCGCATTTCTTGATCCGGTCGCAGATAAGTTGATGGTAGCGGCTGCGTTGATTGTGCTAGTCTACTTGAGCAGACTGGATGCGCTTATTGCCTTCATCATCATTGGCCGCGAAATTACTATTTCAGCGTTGCGTGAATGGATGGCGCAAATCGGCAAAGGCAAGAGTCTGGCAGTATCTTTTCTGGGAAAATTAAAAACAGTGTCGCAAATGGCGGCTATCCCGTTGCTCCTGTATCACGAGAAAATAGGCGACAGTTTCAACCCGCAGCAGATAGGAACGTGGTTGATTTATTTGGCCGCCATTCTCACGCTGTGGTCGATGGGGTACTATCTGAAAGTCGCGATCCCCCAAGCGTTGAAACATGGTTAAAACCAGTTTTTACCCCGGCCCTTACGCTGCCTTTTCTTGACAAAGATACCAGCATCCTTATAATGCCAGCATTGTTTTTCGCGGGAATAGCTCAGTGGTAGAGCACAACCTTGCCAAGGTTGGGGTCGCGAGTTCGAGCCTCGTTTCCCGCTCCAGTTCGCAGGGAAAATGGATCTTTTCGCAAGAGGCCATATGGAAGCAGATTATGTGTCTTTGCTGAAAGCCGTTTTCCCTTTTTAGTTTTTGCTATTGCCGCGTAACCTGTTCTGGTTGCGCCAACAAATGGCGGGGTGGCAGAGTGGTCATGCAGCGGCCTGCAAAGCCGTGTACGCCGGTTCGATTCCGACTCCCGCCTCCATTAAATCAATGGATTATAAAAACATTGAATACTATTTTAGCCTGAATGTTTCACAAACCTTGTAGAAGGCATGGATCAGCGAACTTTATCCAAGTAGCGAAACGCCGGGCAAAGCTGCCCCCACCCCATTCTGGAGTGAATTTCAGGTGAGCGATTATGGGC
>JACCWK010000066.1 GCA_013697655.1 Nitrosospira sp. | reverse complement strand
TTCCAGCGCAACCTTGGCCTTGAACTGACTACTGAAAATCTTGCGTTTCTTCTCACTCATTTACCTGCTCCTCCTTACAGCAGGCTACCATCTTAAATCATTGTCCGGAAATCGGGGTCCACTATACACACTTCTACCAATCGCTTCTCTTTCCACTCCGGCGAATCGCGGAATTCAGGAAAGCGCAGCCTAGGCATCAACCCTTGGCCGCTTGCCTCCTCCTGTTGGAGTGATTTGGTTTTATTGCTCATACGCGCCCAACCCCGAAATGTCCCGCCCCTGCGCGAGTTTGTGCAGCAGCGGCATCAGGTCTTCCATCAAGGCCAGTTCCTTTTGCGTTCTGGCTTTCCAGCCCATCCCCAGCGGGGCGAGCAGGTCGCTCAATTTTTCGCCGTCGAAAATCATACGCAGCATGATGCCATCGACAAAGGCTTGCAGCGCCGCTGTTTCCAGCCCGTGCTTCTGCGCTACTTCTGCGAGTTGGTCGGCGGCTTTTTCGGTCTTGAAGGCTTCATAGCTCTGGCGGATGTCTTGCTCGCTCAAGCCTACCCCGGCTTTCAGTGTTCCAATGTAGGCGGCTATATCTTCGCGCTCATCAATGAACTTGGCGTCTGATGCGATCAGCCCGACCAGCTCGTCGCGGCTCATTGTCTGTTTTCCCGGCTTGCCTTGGGTGTAGCGGGCAATCAGCCCCACGATGTAATCGTAATCGACCACGGCGGAGGCGAAGAGCACGAATTCGAAATCGAGTTGCTGCACAGTGCCGGATTCGTCGCCGCTCTTGTCTTGCTGTGCCTTGAGGCGCTGGGCGGTTTCCAGATACACGCCCCGGAAGGCGCGCAGTTGGTCTTCGGGAATGACCTGCGCAATGCTGGCGCTGTTTTCCGGGGTGAGGTCGGTGTATTGGTCGAGTTGCGTTTTCAGGCGCTGCACTTCCTTGAACAGGTTGATGAACTGGCCGCGTGCGTCATCCCCCTTGAGATTGGCGACTTGTTCCGGGGCGTTGCTCAAGCCTTGGGAGACCATGAATTTGTCGAGCGGGCTGACGGCGGTTTCCAGCTTGACGATGACCACCGGGGCGGGATCGACCAGCCAGATTTCCCTGGCGCGATTCACTGCTTCCTCACCAGAGAACAGGGTAATGGCATCGTTGACCGCTTCCTGCTGCTGGCGGAAATCGAGTACGTTGCCGTAGGGCTTGGTGTCGTTGAGGATGCGGTTGGTGCGCGAGAAGGCTTGAATCAGGCCGTGGTACTTGAGGTTTTTGTCCACGTACAGCGTGTTGAGGTATTTGGAATCGAAGCCGGTGAGCAGCATGTCCACCACGATGACGATGTCGATCTTCTGGGCGTGGGGAAAGTCCTGGTTCGGGTATTGCTGATCCTTGATGCGTTTCTGCACGTCCTGATAGTACAGGTCGAAGTTGTTGATGTCGTGGTTGGTGCCATAGCGTGCGTTGTAGTCGGCGATGATGGTTTTCAACGCGGCTTTCTTTTCGTCCGGCTTGTCTTCGTTGTCGGCCTTTTCCTGCGGCAGGTCTTCCTGTATCTGCTGCACGTCCTTGTTGCCTTCGGCAGGCGGCGAAAAGACGCAGGCAATGTTCAGGGGCAGGAAGTTGCTGTCTTCCGCTTGCCGCTGGGTCTGGATTACCTTGAACAGGCGGTGGTATCGATGGCGTGGTTGATCGAGGCCGTGACGAGGACGGCGTTGAACTTGCGCCCGGCAGTGGCGGCATCGTGTTTTTCCAGTATGGCCTCGACGACCGCCTTTTGCGTCAGCGTGTCTCCGGCCTTGGGTTTTGCTTTGCCTTCCGACTTGAAGTAGTCGATGTGGAAGCGCAGGACGTTGCGGTCTTCGATGGCGTGGGTGATGGTGTAGGCGTGAAGCTGCTTTTCGAATATGTCTGCTGTGGTTTTAACCGAAACGACCTGCCCTTCGATTTGCTGGTAGCTGGCGTTGGCTTCGAAGATCGGTGTGCCTGTGAAACCGAATAGCTGGGCGTTGGGAAAGAATTCCTTGATGGCCTTATGATTCTCGCCAAACTGGGAGCGGTGGCATTCGTCGAAGATGAACACAATGCGCTTGTTGCGCAACGGTTCCAGCCGTTCCTTGAATTTGCGTTTGTCGTTGCCGTCGAGTGCGAGGCCGAGCTTCTGGATGGTGGTGACGATGACCTTGTCGGCGTAATCGTCGGAGAGCAGCCGCCGTACCATGGCTTCGGTGTTGGTGTTGGCTTCGACGCAGCCTTCCTGGAACTTGTTGAATTCTTCCCGTGTTTGCCGGTCGAGGTCTTTGCGGTCAACGACGAACAGGCATTTTTCGATGTCTGGGTTGTCCTTGAGCAGGGTGGATGCCTTGAAGGAGGTAAGCGTCTTGCCGCTGCCGGTAGTGTGCCAGATGTAGCCGTTGCCGCGGTTCTGGTGGATGCAGTCCACAATGGCCTTTACCGCATAGATTTGATAGGGGCGCATCATCATGAGCTTTTGCTCGCTGGCGACCAGCACCATGTAGCGGCTGACCATTTCGCCCAAAATGCACTTAGCGAGGAATTTCTCGGCGAAGCTGTCCAGATGGGTGATTTTTTTGTTGTCTTCACCCGCGAACTGGTAAAGCGGCAGGAAACGTTCATCCGCGTTAAAGCTGAAGTGCCGACTATTGTTGTTGGCGAAGTACCAGGTATCGCTGCGGTTACTGACAATGAACAGTTGCAGGAAGCTGAGCAGAGTGAAGGTGTAGCCGTTGCCAGGGTCGTTCTTGTAATCGACGATCTGCTGCATGGCACGGCGCGGGCTGATGGCGAGCGCCTTCAGTTCAATCTGTACGACCGGCACGCCGTTGATGAGCAGAATCACGTCGTAGCGATGGTGGCTGTTCTGTGTGTTGATGCGAAGTTGGTTAACCACCTCGAAGGTGTTCTTGCACCAGTCCTTAATATTAACCAAGGTGAAGTGAAGAGGGGTGCCGTCGTCACGCTGGAAAGTGTTGCGTTCGCGCAGGCATTTGGCGGCGGCATACACGTCGGGGCTGATGATCTGTTCAATTAGCCGGGAAAATTCAGCGTCTGTTAAATTGACTTTGTTGAGAGCTTGAATTTTTTTTCCCGAAAATTCTTTTCAAGCGCATCCCGGTCGCGGATGTCGGAACGGTAGGTATATTTCAGCTGCTCTAACTTCGCAATGAAGTCTTTTTCAATCTGATTTTCCGTGGTGGTCATTGAATTACTTTAGTTAGGGGGATAACTACTTGAGGAATATAACGCAAAGTAACATCCAATTCCGAGTTTTATTGCGTTTGAGTAGTAAATCGTGAATGGCCATACTTGGGACCAAGTTGCCTGTGAAGCCGCCTGTTTTATTGATATTTGAACGGCAGCTTATCTCTCAGGATTGGACACATAAAGTACAGCCCATGACTGGTAGCTTCGGGCGACAACCAGCCTGCCGGGACTCACCTGCCAACCGTCGCTTGTTCGGCCTCATGTGAAGCTTCACATAAGGCCGATGAGCAGACATCCATAACGACATTCTCCACAAAGGGTCAATTTCACTTTAGTTTCGTTGCGCTCTTTTGGCTCTTTTGGGCTTCGGTGCTACCTTTCGAGGCCGCAGGATTGTCTCGTTCCGCTGTTTTTTTGTCTTCATTCTCTCTTTTTATCATCGCTGCACCGGTTCCGATGAGAGCAGTTTGTAATGTTGTTCGCCCGACGTTCGCCGCTGCGTTGGCCGCTGAAACCACTGCCGATACTTCGTTCAAGCTCGCTCCCTGCCCGCCCATCCATCGCGGCACGTTGTCAGCTAGGTGCGTAAACAGGTTCAACACCTGTTTAATCATCATCATAATCGTGGCCAGCTCGATCGCAATGGAAGGCTCAGGCCCTGCAAAAAGAGTTTACTGTGCTCTACGACCAACACAACATTACCTATACGCTACGCAAAGATGGTCCGGGGCCAATTCTCATTACCAACTATGATGTCAATACCCTTTCTCACGAAGAACGGGCGAAGTTGAATAAGCTGGCAGGAGACACAATACCAGCGATGTTGTCTTCGATATCCGCACCGGCAGTTACGGAAGCAGGTGGGCTGTGAGAGGAGTTTTCCGGCTCAAAAGCTTCCACTCGATTCTCGGCTTCCTCGGAAAAGCGCTTGGTGAAGAATTGGGATATACAGCGTCGAACAAATACCGCGAACGCCACCCCTCCGTAACCATGAAAATCCAGATCTCACGATGGAACTGGTCGTATCCGATTCACCCCTCCCAAAAGCCGACCTCTCAATCCGCCGGAATGGAAAGTACTATGCAGTAAACACCATGGGGCCGCTCGCCCGCTGGAATCGGGATGCCTTTCAATTGTTGCACCTCTTGTTTCAAATGACCATTACCGAAATGCCACGCACCGGCGTGCCAAGTAGTACTTGAGTTCAATAGCAATGATTCTAAAAACACGTAATATGCCCTTACCGTTGGGTTGCCGCTGCAGCCTGCAATTTATGGAGGGTTTATGCGTAAAATTATTGGACGCGCGACTTCATGGGCGTTTTTATATTTGAGGGATTGTGTGGGGACTTTCATTAGTTTTAGCGGATCGGCACGCCTCTGCCCACTCTATCTCAAATTATCGCAAGCCAGTCATCTCTTAATAGCAGATGCTTCCCCAGAGCAGGAAGGGCTGGGCGCCACTTATGATAAACGCAAGTGGTATGAAAGCTATTATGGAAAACCACGCCGTAAGAGTCACCTCTCCTTAAGGTAATTTTATGATTCCAGGAACAGGATTGTTCTCCTCACTTTCTACTGACCATCTGCAACGTTATTCCCGCATCATCCAGGAAGGGATCGCGGTGCGCGGACATTTTGACTTGTTGAAGTGGCTGCAGGGAGAAGTGCAGCATTACCTGCCCCATGAAATCATGCTGGCCGCCTGGGGGGATTTTGGCTCGAATTTCATCCGGTACGATATTGTTTCCTCTCTGCCAGGCATCAGGACCGCTTCTTTAGCGCCGACAGCTCTTTTATCAAAAATACGAGGTCTGCATAATCGTTGGGTCGAAGCGGGCAGGATGCCTTGTACATCGGATAGGGGGCCGCAATGTGCCTTTGGCGGCTTCTTGCAGGACATGCGATTTTGCACGCTGCATGGCATTCGCGACAAACGCGGGCGTCATGACTGCCTGTATGTATTTTTCAGCTCCAAGGATGAGCTCGACAGTTCAATGCTTGGGGCAATGGAAATTCTGCTGCCTTATCTCGATATCGCCTTGCGCCGGGTGGAGCCTTTGTCACACCCCACTAGCAAAGGAAGTTTCCTGGCGGATTCCCGGGAAGGCGAAGTTTGCAGGCTGAGTGGGCGGGAAGACGAAATAATGGACTGGGTAAAAATAGGCAAAACCAATGATGAGATCGCCAGTATTCTCGCCATCAGTTCCTTCACCGTCAAAAACCATATGCAGCATATCTTCAGGAAGCTGGACGTGTCTAATCGCCTGCAAGCCGTATGCAAGATCGAACGTAGCCCTGGCTATGGTTGAGGTCAATCCTGCATTAGAAGCTCGACCATGCAACGTTGACCTCTCTGACGTAGATCATGTCGATGCCTCTCGTACGTCCACCAACACCAATGACTTTTTTTTATCTAGTCAACGAAATTATCGATCTTTATCATAGTAGATCATTCCCCGAATAGCATGGAACACCAGATTATATCTGGCAATGCTCCAAGGCGTATCGTCCCGTACCCGTGCAACGGTCAGGGCGGCTTCTCCAATGAAATCCAACCAGAAATAAGCATTCACGATATCCAGAGATGGGATGAAAAGCGTCGCGAATCCTTACAGTTATTTCTTGTATATTCCGGTCATATTGTAACCCGCTATTCTGTATGGATATTTATGTATGGCCTAAAACTTGCTTAAAAAAGCAATGGGGCACTCCCAAACAGCGTGGCACCGATGCCTCAGCATAAGTGCCGGGCTGGATAGTAGTCCCTTCGCCAAGTATTCTGTACACACGACTTATTCTAAAAACAACGAGGTAACAATATGATAAATTCTTTTTTTACGCGAACTGCTATTGTCATGATGTTGGCTGGCATCAGTAGCGTCCACGCAACGGTAAGTAATCTAGGCAATGTAAACACGGCGACACCCACTTCCTTCAGTGGCAGCGTTTTACCGGCGGGAGCTTTTAATGACATTTTCAGCTTCATTCTGCCAGCAAATAATGGATCAGGTTATGATATTCACAATTTTCCGCTAAGCATTCCAGGAACAGGAAACTTCAACACCCTGCTTTCTTCCGTGTCCTTATACTCCAATGCAGACGGAATTCTGTTCAATAGCGACGATACTTACCTGCAATCGTTCTTGGTTCCAGGCGGTAGTACCACTAATTTTACGTGGGGACCAAGCGTGGGGGGAAACATGTATTTAAGCGTCGCTGGAATTGCGAACGGATCACTCGGCGGTCTATATAATGGTGCAATCAGTGTGTCGCCGGTTCCGGAACCCGAAACCTTTGCCATGCTGTTGGCAGGGCTTGGCCTGATAGGTACAATGGCTCGTCGCAGGACAATCTCGACTAATTAATCGGATTAATCAATCCTGCAAAAAATGGGAGCTTCGGCTCCCGTTTGCATAGGCAGTTTTAATCAAAGCAACTTGCTTTTTAACTGATAGTCCGGCAGCGGTATGACTCCCCGCACTCAGCCGTATAGACTTATGTGGGAATTTCTGTGACTTATCAAATACACTCTGGCGTACTCCAACTTATCATTCATCACGAAATCCCACAAGCAAGGCGTCCAGTTCAAGAGCCTTACCGACGCCATCGATACCGGCACGCCATCAGGCCGTTTCTTCTTCCATGTCATGGCCAGTCTGGCCGAGATGGAGTGGGAACTGACGGTCGAACGCACTCGTGCAGGATTGGAAGTCGCCCGCCAGCTTGGCCGCAAGGGTGGACGTTGTCAACAGCGATTTAAAATTGATACAGTTTTCCATCAGGCAGCGATTTAAAACTGATACACCGCCATTACCTTGTCATACACTCCCTGCTCATGCCGGATGCAGCTTCTCCCGATTTGATTTCACCATTCCCGCCGCATATTGATGTTTGAGGTGGTAGCTCTCACCGGCGATCGGCACGATGCGTGCATGATGTAACAAGCGATCCAGTAGCGCAGTGTCCGGCGTCAATTATCTTGACCGGTTGACGACAATTACCCTGGCCGGTTTTGGTTAAAAGAAATGGGTTACTTTTTTAAGCTCTGTTTTTTCCGATAGCTTTCTCCTTCTATTTCAATAATGGTG
>JACCWK010000039.1 GCA_013697655.1 Nitrosospira sp. | reverse complement strand
GCTATGATTCATCCGGGCTGACCTCTCTGTGGTTTGTTTTTCGTTTCGCAACAAAATCCTACCACCGCGAGCCGTCAGCCCGCTACTTTAACCAGTCAGTTGAATGCTTAAACTTGTGGCATGAGGGACAGGCTATGGTTTTTACGGCTTCTCGATTGCTCGCGCGAGTGAAACCATGTTGGTCACCGCATATTCGCGATCACGCGTTTTTTGGCTCAACAAACCCAAGGGAATGGCGGTCAGTTCCCCCCATGCCAGTTTCGTCAGCTTCGCCCTAATCTTCTTCAGCGCTTTGTACGTTAGCCGGAGATTTGGGCACGGTTTTCCACTGCTTGCCTCTCGACTCATCTGAATTGTAAAACCCAGGAAGTTGAAGCTCGTCTGAGTAGCGTCCACGATATGGGTCTTGGCCTCGTTGAAACCGAGATCTAGTCATTCCATTGCGAACGTACAAACCACGGTTTCACCCCCGAGAACAACCGATAAGCAATAATGAACATAGACTCTGCAATTCGGCAGGGGGTAACTACTCCACCGTCACGGATTTTGCAAGATTCCGCGGCTTATCGACATCGGTGCCTTTCTGGAGTGCGACATGATAGGCAAGCAACTGCAACGGGATCGTATGAAGGATAGGGCTGAGCAGCCCGGCGTGTTCCGCCAAGCGAATAACATGGATGCCTTCGCTCTCCTGAATACGGGAATCGGCATCGGCAAAAACGTAGAGTTCGCCACCGCGCGCACGAACTTCCTGCAAATTGGATTTGAGCTTTTCCAACAGCGCATCATTGGGCGCAATGGCAACCACCGGCATATCCTTGTCCACCAACGCGAGCGGCCCATGCTTTAGTTCTCCGGCAGCGTAGGCTTCCGCGTGGATATAAGAAATTTCCTTGAGTTTCAGCGCGCCTTCCATGGCGATGGGGTAATGCATACCGCGCCCGAGGAACAAGGCGTGGCTTTTCTGAGCAAATCTTTCGGCCCAGGCCTTGACCTGGGGCTCCACTTGCAGCGCGTGCTGTAGCGCGACTGGCAAATGCCGTAGTGCCGCAATGATTTCACGTTCAGCCTCGGCGGACAATTTTCCACGTAGTTTCGCTAGCGTCATGGCAAGCAGCATTAGCGCTGCCAACTGGGTGGTAAATGCCTTGGTAGAGGCGACACCAATCTCCGGTCCGGCGCGGGTAAGAAAACGCAGATCGGTCTGCCGCACCAAAGCACTTTCCGCTACATTGCAAATAGCCAGACTGTGGCGATGCCCCAGCGACTTGGCATAGCTGAGCGCGGCCAGAGTATCCGCTGTTTCCCCGGATTGGGAAATTCCCACTACCAGCGCATTAGGATTGGCTACCGGATCACGGTAACGGTACTCGCTGGCGATCTCGACGTTGCAAGTCAATCCCGCCAGGGTTTCCAACCAGTGGCGGGCTACCAATCCCGCGTGGTAGCTAGTGCCGCAGGCAAGGATTAAAATGCTGTCGGTATTACTGAAGATATTTTCCGCTTCGCTTCCAAACAGCCTTGGAGAGATAGATTGAGCATTGAGCACCATTTCCAGGGTATTCGCCACTACACCCGGCTGCTCGAATATTTCCTTCTGCATGAAATGAGCATAAGGTCCCATTTCCACCGCTTCGTTGGTCAGTTCGCTTTCGTGCACGGCACGTACCACTTCCCTGCGCACGCCGTCGCGAAGACTGACAATCCGGTAACCGTCACAGCGCAATTCGGCCACATCGCCTTCTTCCAGATAGATCATGTGCTTCGTCACCTGCAGCAAGGCGGAGGCATCGGAAGCAGCATAGTTGCCGGAGTCGCTCAACCCCAATAGTAATGGTGCACCGTTGCGCGAAACGACAATTCGTTCCGGATGCGCTTCTTCCATTACGGCAATGGCGTAAGCGCCCTGCAATTCGCCCACAGAGCGGCACACTGCTTCAAATAAATCGGAAGTTTCCCTCAGATTAAACGTGATGAGATGGGCGATAACCTCGGTATCCGTATCGGACGTGAATTGAAATCCCAAGCCCTGCAGACGTTGGCGCAGCAATTCATGATTTTCAATGATGCCATTGTGCACCACCGCAACTTTCGAAATCTCACCGGAAAAATGCGGGTGCGCGTTGCGTTCGGAAGGTGCGCCATGGGTAGCCCAGCGGGTGTGGGCAATACCGACATCACCGTGGAAATTCTGTTCGTCCGCAAGTTTGCTAAGTTCGGCGACCCGCCCGGTAGTGCGCAATCTATGCAGTCCGCCATTCATCAGCGCAATTCCGGCGGAGTCATAACCGCGGTATTCGAGACGGCGCAAACCTTCCAGCAAGGTGGGAACAATGTTACTTCTGGCTACCGCACCGACTATTCCGCACATTGATAAATTTCCTCTCTACTGCGTTCCGGGGAATTACAAAAATGAGGGAATTTTGCCATTTCATATTTCATTTCTCGCCCTTCGGTTTTTTAACTGGCCGCTTCCATCCATCAATGCTCATTTGTTTGGCGCGTGACAGCGTCAACGTCTCTGGCGGCGTATCTTTAGTAATTGTCGAACCCGCGCCAATTGTAGAACCTCGCGCTACTTTTACTGGTGCGACCAGTTGAGTATCGGAGCCGACAAAAACGTCGTCCTCGATGATAGTCTGGTATTTGTTTGCACCATCATAGTTGCAGGTAATCGTCCCGGCACCGATGTTGACATTTTTACCAACTATGGAGTCGCCGATATAACTTAAATGATTCGCCTTGCTGCCGACGGCAATGGTGCTATTTTTGACTTCGACGAAACTGCCGATATGCACTTCATTCGCCAGTTTAGTTCCAGGACGGATCCGGGCATAAGGTCCAATGCGACAATTCTCTCCGATTTCGGCAGCTTCGATCAGGCTGAATGGTGCAATCGTCGACCCCGCTGCAACCTTAACATTTTTCAGTATACTGTGAGCGCCCACTTTCACGCCGTCTTCCAGTTGTACATGGCCTTCGAAAATGCAGTTGATATCTATCTCCACATCTCTACCGCAGTCCAGTTGACCGCGAATATCGATACGAGACATATCAGCCAGGGTCACGCCTTGATCCAATAATTTTTTTGCGGACTCATTCTGGAAGATGCGCTCAAGCGCTGCTAATTGCGTCTTACTATTAATGCCGATTGTTTCCCAGGCGTATGCTGGCTGCGCCGCCTCCACCTTGACGCCATCTTTGACCGACATCGCGACAATGTCGGTAAGGTAATATTCCTTTTGAGCGTTGTGGTTCTCCAGTTTATGCAGCCAGCCGTGAAGATATTGGTTGGGAATCACCATGATACCGGTATTGATTTCCTGGATTTCCCGCTGAGATTTGCTGGCGTCTTTTTCTTCGACGATAGCGGCAATGTCGCCTGTTTCGTCATTCCGCACAATTCTACCGTAGCCGGCAGGGTCGGCCAGCTCGACAGTCAGCAGGGAGAAAGTTTTCTCCCCTGCTATAGCTATCAATCTTTTCAGCGTCTCAATACTGGTCAACGGCACGTCGCCATACAATACAAGCGTCATACCATCTTTGTCCAGATAGGGCAGCGCCTGCATTAAAGCATGACCCGTGCCCAACTGTGGCATCTGCCGCACCCAGGTAATCGTTTCGTCGCCAATTGCCTGCGGCACAGCGTCGCCGCCATGTCCATAGACGACACAAATTCGCTGTGGCGACAACGCTCGGCCGGTATCGAGCACATGCCCGAGCAACGGCTTGCCTGCCACCAGATGTAAAACTTTGGGCAGTGCCGAGTGCATGCGCTTGCCGAGTCCGGCAGCAAGAATGACGATATTAAGTTTAGACATCAATGAAGGATGATAAAGAATCTCGGGCGTAAGCAACAAATAAACGCATCGCTGTTGTCGCTTATTGTCACGTGGAGCGGTGCAAAGTGGGGATTTGTTTCGACAATATAACCGATCACGAGAGCATGAAGCCAGAAAAGTAGTAGGGCTAATTTATCACATGGCGCGATGACAATTCAAGTTAGTGTTTGTCACGCCATTGTGTTTTGATTTTAGGCTGCCTTCCACCATCCACGCACATTAAGAACAGGTAGGCAGGACCTTCAATAAACTTTCAATGGGCGCTTGCAGACATGCCGCCCCCTTGAATAAAAAAGGCGGCTATTTGCCGCCTTTTTCTGAAGCATGAACATGCAACTTAATGCCCACGTTTTCTCAGTTTTTGAATTGCCGACAATTGTGCGATAGCTTCGCTTAACTCAGCCTGAGCCCGCGCATAGTCCATCGAAGAGGCGCGGTCTCTAATAGCTTCTTCAGCTCGTTTTTTGGCTTCAATTGCTTTTAATTCGTCAAGATTGGCCCCGCGCACGGCGGTATCGGCAAGGATGGTTACCACATCCGGCTGAACTTCCAGGATACCACCAGAAACGTAAATTAATTCTTCTTCCTGAAGCGGGGCCTTGATGCGTACCGAGCCAGGCTTGATTCGCGTCAACATGGGGGTATGTTGCGGATAAATACCCACTTCCCCCGCCTCCGCTGGAGCCACCAAAAACTCGGCGGGACCGGAATAGATGGATTCCTGTGCGCTGACAATATCAACGTGAAACACGCCCATTTTACGTTCCATTAATTATTGATGGATTGATTCAGCTATTTCACAAATCCAAACCAAAAACATTTTTACTGTAAAGTTTTCGCTTTCTCGACCGCTTCATCTATGCCGCCGACCATATAGAAAGCCTGCTCCGGCAAATGGTCATAATCTCCGGCAACGATGCCTTTGAACCCTTTGATAGTTTCTTTCAGCGACACATATTTACCGGGTGAACCGGTGAATACTTCGGCGACATTAAAGGGCTGCGAAAGGAAACGCTGAATCTTGCGTGCCCTCGCCACAGTCAGTTTGTCTTCAGGAGAAAGCTCGTCCATCCCCAGGATCGCGATGATGTCACGCAACTCCTTGTAGCGCTGAAGGGTTTGCTGCACATCGCGCGCGGTATTGTAGTGCTCTTCGCCAACCACTAGCGGATCAAGCTGACGGGAGGTGGAGTCGAGCGGATCCACCGCCGGATAAATCCCCAGGGAGGCAATATCACGCGATAACACCACGGTTGCATCCAAGTGACCAAAGGTAGTAGCCGGTGAGGGATCGGTCAGATCGTCCGCCGGCACATAAACCGCCTGGATAGACGTGATAGAACCGGACTTGGTAGACGTAATGCGCTCCTGCAGGCGCCCCATCTCCTCCGCCAGCGTTGGCTGGTAACCTACCGCGGATGGCATCCGGCCAAGCAATGCCGATACTTCAGTACCTGCCAGAGTAAAGCGGTAGATATTATCTACGAACAGCAGCACGTCCCGCCCTTCATCGCGGAAGAATTCCGCCATGGTGAGTCCAGTCAGCGCCACACGCAACCGGTTACCGGGCGGCTCGTTCATTTGCCCATACACCAGCGCCACCTTGTCCAGCACGTTGGATTCTTTCATTTCGTGGTAGAAATCGTTTCCTTCCCGAGTTCTCTCACCCACGCCTGCAAATACTGAAAAGCCACTGTGTTCGATGGCGATGTTGCGGATCAACTCCATCATGTTCACGGTCTTGCCCACTCCCGCGCCACCAAACAACCCTACCTTACCGCCTTTGGCGAAAGGACAGACCAAATCAATAACCTTGATACCGGTTTCCAGCAGTTCGGTAGATGCCGAAAGCTCGTCAAAGGCTGGCGCCTTCCGGTGTATTGACATGGTTTTTTCCGCACCAATAGGTCCCATCTCATCAATCGGCCTACCCAGAACATCCATGATCCGGCCCAAAGTCTTGGTGCCTACCGGCACCAGAATCTGATCGCCGGTATTCGTTACCATCATGCCGCGGCGCAACCCGTCCGAAGATCCCAGCGCAATCGTACGCACAATACCATCGCCTAATTGCTGCTGCACTTCAAGCGTGAGCTCTGTTCCTTCGAGCACCAGTGCGTCATACACTTTCGGCATCGTTTGGCGTGAAAACTCCACGTCAACTACCGCGCCGATACATTGAACAATTTTTCCTTGGCTCATGTTGTTCCCTAATTACTAGATCAAAATATTTAAACTGCTGCCGCGCCGCCGACGATTTCCGACAACTCCTTCGTAATGGCAGCTTGGCGTGACTTATTGTAAATTAGTGTCAATTCGTTTATCACATTGCCGGCATTATCGGACGCAGCCTTCATCGCCACCATTCGCGCCGATTGTTCAGATGCCATATTTTCTGTCAGTGCCTGGTAAATCAATGCCTCGACGTAGCGCACCATGATATCGTCAATAACCGGCTTGGCTTCAGGTTCGTAGATATAGTCCCAGACGCCTCGCTGCCCTTTGGGGCCCTCGCCCGCTTTGAGCCGTTCGTCGGAAAGCGGGAGCAACTGCTCCATTACCGGTTCCTGTTTCATCGTATTGATAAAGCGGGTGTAAAAAATATACACGCGGTCAAAGCGGTCTTGCGTATAGCCATCCAGTAAGAGTTTTACCGCACCAATCAGTTTCTCCAGATCTGGCGTATCTCCCAAACCTATAACGTGGGAAATTACATTGGCGCCAAGCCGGTTCATAAATCCAAAACCCTTGTTGCCAATACAGCACGCCTCGAGTTGTTCTCCCTCTGCCTCCCAGGCTTTCATTTTACTAACCGCCATGCGCAGCACATTCGTGTTGAGTCCACCGCATAAACCTTTGTCGGACGTTACCACGACAATGCCGATACGTTTAACCGTGTCCCGCTCTATCAAGAATGGATGACGATACTCGGTATTCGCGCGGCTCATGTGCGCCGCAACGTTACGTATTTTTTCGCCGTAGGGGCGCGCCTTTTTCATGCGCTCTTGCGCTTTGCGCATTTTGGAGGCTGCGACCATTTCCATGGCACGCGTGATCTTCTGCGTATTTTTTACGCTTTTGATCTTGTTGCGTACTTCTCTACTGCCGGCCATCGGTTAGTACGTTCCGTTCTTCTTGAAGTCCTGTATGGCGGCATCGAGCTCTTTCTCGGCAGTTGCGTCCAGGTCTTTGGTGGTTTCTATTTTTTCCATAATGGCGCCATATTTGCCGCGTATGTACCCTTTCAATGCAGACTCGAATGCCAGCGCGCGCTTGACTTCAACATCGTCCAGATATCCCTTGTTGACTGCGAACAATGTAAGAGCCATTTCGGATACGCTCAGGGTGGCATACTGTGCCTGCTTCATCAGTTCAGTCACCATTTTGCCGCGTTCCAATTGCTTGCGGGTAGCCTCATCAAGATCGGAGGCAAATTGCGCAAAAGCCGCAAGCTCACGATATTGCGCCAACGCAAGACGCACACCGCCACCCAGCTTCTTAATAACTTTTGTTTGCGCTGCGCCACCTACGCGCGATACCGAAACGCCGGCATTGATTGCAGGGCGGATGCCGGCATTGAACAAATCGGTTTCCAGAAAAATTTGGCCGTCGGTAATTGAAATCACATTAGTAGGGACAAAAGCGGTTACGTCACCCGCCTGAGTTTCGATCACCGGAAGTGCCGTAAGCGAGCCCGTCTTGCCCTTAACTGCTCCATTAGTGGCTTTTTCCACATATGCTGCGCTAACTCGCGCTGCGCGTTCCAGCAACCGCGAGTGCAAATAAAACACGTCACCAGGATAAGCTTCCCGTCCGGGCGGGCGTCGCAATAATAGGGAAATTTGCCGGTAGGCCCATGCCTGTTTGGTTAGATCGTCATAAATAATGAGGGCATCTTCCCCTTTGTCGCGAAAATACTCACCCATTGTGCAGCCGGAATAAGGCGCAATAAATTGCATCGCCGCAGACTCTGACGCAGTGGCCGCTACTACAATTGTGTACTCCATTGCTCCATGCTCTTCCAACTTGCGTACCACGTTAGCGATGGACGAGGCTTTTTGTCCAATCGCGACGTAGATGCAAACCATGTTTTCGCCCTTCTGATTGATGATCGCATCCACCGCCACCGCCGTCTTCCCCGTCTGGCGGTCGCCAATGATCAATTCCCGCTGGCCACGCCCAACCGGAACCATGGCATCAATCGATTTGAGCCCAGTCTGCATTGGCTGATTCACCGATTGACGCCATATCACGCCCGGAGCGATTTTTTCAATCGGCTCGGAGCGCTGGGTCGTTATCGGCCCTTTGCCGTCGATGGGCTGTCCAAGCGCGTTGACTACCCGGCCCATCAGTTCCTCGCCCACCGGAACCTCCAGGATACGGCCGGTACACTTGACGATATCGCCTTCGGTAATATGCTCGTATGCACCCATAATTACCGCGCCAACGGAGTCACGCTCTAGATTGAGCGCAAGACCGAAAGTGTTGCCGGGAAATTCCAGCATCTCGCCCTGCATTACATCGGATAAACCGTGAATTCGGACAATACCGTCGGTCACCGAGACAATGGTGCCTTGGGTGCGAACTTCCGCAGAGACGGCGAGTCCTTCAATTCTGCTTTTAATCAGTTCACTGATTTCGGATGGATTTAACTGCATTTCAAATAACTCCTAGCTTTTAAGTGCAACAGCCATGATTTCCAGCTTGCCGCGTACGGAGGCGTCAAGCACTTCATCGCCGATTTCGACTTTCACCCCACCTATCAATTCCGGATCGATACTTACTATGGCTTCGATTTTGCGCTTGAACTTGGCTTCAAGGTTGGTTACCAGTTCTTTCAATTGCTCATCACTCATGGCAAATGCGGAAGCAATTTTTGCGCTGAGCACACCTTCGTGCTGGGCCTTGAGCTGCTCGAACAACTCGCTCACTTCAGGCAATATTTCAACCCGGCCATTTTCTGCTAACAATATAATGAAATTGCGGCCTTCATCGTTAAGCTCGTCGCCACATATGTCGAGAAGCAACTCACCCAATCGCCTCGGCTGCACCTTTGGGTTGCCGACGAGCTCACGAATACGTTGGTCAACGGCTATGCTGGCTGCAAATTGCAACATGCCGGACCACGCGGGCAACGCTTCTTTCGCTCTGGCTAGCCTGAAAATCGCTTCAGCGTAAGGTCGTGCGATAGTGCGTGCTTCTGCCATCGACTAAAGTTCCGCTTTGAGTGACGTAAGCAAATCCGCGTGCGTTCTGGAATCCACTTCGCGGCGCAGGATTTTTGAAGCACCAGCTACCGCCAGATCCGCCACCTGTTGACGCAATGCTTCCCTGGCGCGAAATACTTCCTGCTCGACTTCTGCCTTAGCGCCAACGAGAATGCGACTGCCTTCATCCTTTGCCGCCACCTTCGCTTCCTCGATGATCTGTGAAGCGCGTTTTTCTGCCTGTGCAATAATATCAGTCGCCCGCTGCTTGGCTTCTCTCACCACATCGGCCGAACGATGGCTGGCCAACTCCAGTTCATGCCTGCCACGTTCACCTGCGGCCAGACCATCGGCAATTGTTTTCTGCCGACTCTCGATCGCGCGCATCAAGGGGGGCCACACAAACTTGACCGTGAACCAGATAAATATGGCGAACGCCATCGCTTGAGAAAAAAGGGTGAAATTGATATTCATGGCTAGCCTCTGATAATGTTACCGAAAGCAGATAATATTATTTGATGACAGCCAGCAATGGATTGCCGAATGCAAAAAGCATCGCCAAACCAACGCCGATAATAAAAGATGCGTCGATCAACCCGAGTAGCAGGAACACCTTGCCTTGTAGTGTCGGAATCATTTCCGGCTGACGCGCGGCACCCTCCAGGAAGCTGCTGCACATGATGCCTATGCCGATACAGGCGCCGGCGGCGCCGAGACCGATCATCAGGCCGATACCAATGCCCGTATAGGCCTGAATCATCGCCAAGTATTGCAAGTTGTCCATCTCGTTTTCCTCTCGTCGTGGTAATAAATAGTAGTTTGTAATATGAAGATTGAGTAAAAATCAGTGCGACTCGTGCGCCATGGAAAGATAAACCACCGTCAGCATCATGAAAATAAATGCCTGAAGTGTAATAATCAAAATATGAAAAATGGCCCACCCCGCCCCCAGCAGGGTGCCAAACAGGGTACCCGCCAGGCCGGTAGCGGCCCACATACCGATCAGCAGAAAAATAATCTCGCCAGCATAGATATTTCCATAAAGACGAAGCGAGTGCGAAAGAGGCTTGGAAACATATTCAACCAGATTGAACAGAATATTGACAGGCCACAACAGGGGGTTTTTGCCAAATGGCGTACACACCAATTCGTGTATCCAACCGTCCAGCCCTTTGACTTTAATGTTGAAGAAGATCATCAGCAACCACACCGAGAGCGCCAGCGCAAATGTGGTATTGATATCGGTAGTCGGCACGCTGCGCCAATTATGCAGCCCCAGCAATTCGTAGAACCCAGCCATAATATCTATGGGCAAGAGATCCATTGCGTTCATCATAAGCACCCACACAAACACCGTCAGTGCCGCCGGAGCAACAAACGCATGACGGTCGCCATGGAAAGTGCTTTTGACCTGATCATCTATAAACTCGATGGATAATTCGATAAATGCCTGACGCTTGGAGGGAACCCCGGAGGTCGCCCCTCGTACTACCCACCATAAAAACCCAAAGCTGATAATACCCAGCAGGACCGACATCACCATCGTATCGATATGAACCGTCCAAAACGGACCGTCACCTAATGAACCGGTTAGGTTCGTCAGGTGGTGATTCATATACGAGGTTGGGGTGAGTTCCACGCTTGATGCCATTTTTATTGCCTATGCAAGCTATTAATTTGAACAGTTTTTTGCATTATCCGTTACAAACAGGGCCATGCCAAAAATTAAGACAGTTACAGCGAATGTTCCAATAAAACCGACCGCGACAACATCTTTGTAAAGCGTCAAAACCAGCCAAAGCAAGATGATCATGATAATGACCTTTGCTGCTTCCGCTTTTAGCGCCGTGATCAGTGCACTGCTTGCCGTAGCTCCCTGATATCGCGAGATAATTGCCGAAAAAGCAGCGGCGGAGATTATACTGACCACCCCCCCCAATAAGGCGGAAGCTGCGCCATGAAACCCCCACAGCAGGCCAAGAGTCAACACCATCGCCAGGGTGACGATCAATTGCCAACGCATGACGATGCGCACCGGCTTGTTTCGTATCCAAGGCATATTTTGGCGTCTATCAGAAAGCAGTTGCTTGCGTGACACTGAGCGTAGTAAAAATTTTATTCTCAGAATCTGAGTTTTATTTTCCCGGTCGGCGCCCTCTCCAGATTCTTCTTTTGGCCATGCCGAAACAGTTAAATCCGGCGTGAACTGAATTTCAAAACACGCGGATTCTAATCTGCTTGAGCGCCGCAGTCAAATGGAAAGTCCCTTTCTGTGCCGTGGATCGCGTGGAATTAACGACATCAGGTGCCGCATTATGCGCGCAAGCAATGTACGATCGCCACCGAGCAACAAATTTTGAAACCGCATGAATTGCAGGGTTTATACAACGATGCTGTCCCAAACTCAGTGCTGGCGGGAAAGGATGGAAATAATTAACGTGATTCCCTTTAACAACGCCGCACAAAACTCGCTGCCGCTTCATGCATCCTGTTTTTCCGGTGCCTTGTAAAATTCAACGAAAAAACGCATAGCGCCCAAAGGCTCCACGTTATGGAGGACTTCCGGCACAACAATTCCAATCGTATCCTGAGACAACTCCATATCCGCCTGCAGAGCGGGGACACGATACCGAAGCTTGCCCTCCGCCACGATGATTTTTGCCCAGACACCGACCTTTGTTGAGTGGTCTTTTCGCAAGGCCCCCGGAAGCGATTCCTCAGTAAAAACAGGTGTCCGTTTATATGCAACAAAGCTGTCTGGCAACTCAAATTTATCGCATCGAACACAGTTAAGGGTCTTTCCCAACATGCTGTGTCGACCTTGCTTGGTAGTAACCCATGAGCGATTGATAAATGGCGGATTATGCCGTACGTGCTGCGGGTGCCCGCAACTGAGAATCGCTAGCGGGTCGCCTTCACCGTCAGTTTCAAATCTTGTAATGGGTCGTTCCATAATTCTTTGTCGCCCTATTCAATGGATCGGTCTATTAACCATGTCACCGCGCCATTCAGCTCTTAAATCGCCGATAAATCCTATTCGAATCCGTAACCCCGAGCGCGGCAGTAAAATTCGCCTAGCAGCCTGTCGGACTTGAAGAATCGAAGCGAAAAAGTGACTGGGCGGGGACAGATTTTGACGATTTTGAAGGCCAATAGTGGTTCTATTGGCCGAAAAAGCGGCGAAATATGGACCGGCCAGTCACTTTTGCAGCCGATTTCCTTTAAGTCCGACAGGCTGCTAGTGTAATTCCAACGATAACGGAATTAGTTTACGGGTTGCTAAATTGTTTCGGCGATCTTCAGCATGTTTTGCGCCATGCGAAGGATAAAACGTATTTGCCCCCGATCCCAGGGCGTGAATCGAGGCAACTGGTATAAGTCGGCACCTGTTCTGGCTGCGCCATGAGCGGTTGAAACCGCCGCCTCAAAACCTAAATCCCTGACCATTTTGACATGGTCCGATAGATAGTCCCTTCCCGGCTTTCCGTTGGGGTAAGCGAAGAGCCGTACGGGCGCGTGAATTATGCTTTCCAGCATCTCCTTGCCATCAGCGATTTCGGTGCGCGCAGCCTTGTTTTCCATACTTGCCAGAATGGGATGATTGGCTGTGTGGCCGCCAATTTCCATCCCTGCATGATGCAATATCCTGATTTGATCTGAAGTCATCATGAGATTGCTGGACGGAATGACAGGGATGATGGCACACATGGCGTCTACGCAAGATTGCCTTGATTCCAGCGGCAAATACTTGAGTTCACCCAGCACATCATGAATAGCTTGCCGACGTTGTGGGATAGTGCCGATCTCAAATTGACCCAGACCCATTCTGCTGAGATCAAGCATGTCGCCAGGTGCTCGCCGGATTAATTCGATAACGGTGTCGTTCCACATCCGACCTCCATTGAGGAAGCTCGTCGCCACAAAAAAAGTGGCAGAGAGACCATGTTTCTGCAAGATCGGTAAAGCAACTTCCGCATTGTCTGCGTAACCATCGTCAAAAGTAATGCATGCTGCACGGGGAGGCAAGCTTCCTTCCTGCAGACCCTGTATTGCGTCGAGGAGAGATATTATGTTGAAGCAGGCCGCGAGTTGCCCCATTTGATTATCAAAAATTTCCGCATGACCATCTTCTGGAAATAAGGGATCGGGTACAGGCAATACGCGGTGATATATTAGAATGGACAAGCGACTGTGCAACCCGCCGGGAGAAAGTAAGTTGAGAAGCCCACGGCTCGGCGGTGAGCTCAATGCCTCGCCAGATTTGACAACGACTCCTGGACTGCCAGATTCATACGCCTGCATATACGATATCCCGAAGTGCCGCCACGTGATGGTTATGAGAAAAGCTCTTTCGATGACAGTCCCTTCCGGTACTCATGTTTAGCCTGAGTCCCGGGTAATGGGTTGCGACTGCGAGGGGTTCAACCGTCCAAATTGCTGTGAAGACCCACTACCTCTGTTGACAGCGGCTGACGAGTTTTTTGCCTTCAGCTCTTTTTCTACCAGAACACGCGTCGCCACCATCGCAGCCATCAGGTAAAAAGGCACATCGAAATAGAGCAGACTGAGGAATGTGCCGCCAACTGCAAACCCTATCAGGCTTACTTGAATCATGGTCGCCAAACTGGATGCCCATCGATATTCTTTCCGGCCTGCGGTTTTACGAATGATCCACGCACCTGTCCGCCAAGTCAGGAAACCGAGTATGAGATATAAACCCAAACCTACAAAGCCATGTTCACCGAGAGCCTGAAAGTAAACGCTGTGCGCGGCATGCAGATCCTCTGGATTGGGTGCATAAAGATAGAAAAGTTCGGGCATGCTGACCTCAAAGCCCCCGCCAGTCAATGGGCGATCTTTGGCCAGGTTGTAGGCCATCCACCAGGCGTTGAAACGTCCCTGAACTGAGCCATCCTCTTCATACGAGTTGATGCTATCCATTCTTTCCGACCATTTTTCAGGCATGAATGCGAGCGCCGGCGGAATAGCAAGGATAAACAATAACCCAATGCGGAGTTTGTGTTGACTTTTAAGCCACAGAAATACGCACATCGCCGCGATCGCCAGCAGAGCCCCGCGTGAATAGGAGCCCATGGCGGCAAATGCGCAAAGTAGCATTGCCCCCGTCAGACCGTAGCGAACCCACACGTTCTGGGAAACTATTTGGAGATGATGCATGAGGGGTATGGTTATGATGAGAGCGAGAGCAATTTCATTATTTCCGCCGATGAAGGTGCCTTCAGGACCCAATACCATATCCTCTCCTCCACCTATCACTGTAAAAATACCCCCCTTGATGCCATAGTAGCCAAGCGAAATAACTATTACCCAGATAAGGAGCTGTATATGTTCTTTCGTCTTTATGAGCATGAAGGTTACAAAAGTCATGAGCATTATTTTTATAACTTTGTTCCACTGCTCGAATGCTTCTTCCGGATACAGCGCAAAGACCGTCGTCACATTCATCCATAGCACGAAAGCTATGAAAGCCCAAGTGACAGAGGTGAGAGGCAAGTTTTTGGAATCTTTGCTAAAAAGCATGCTTACCATCGTCACGCCAGCGATAATAGCGGCAAATGGAAATGAAGTGGCGAACCCCCACCCTTGAGTATGAGGATTCATTACGCTGATCCACACCCACATCAATGCGCCAACATATGGCCTTTTGAAGACGGAGGGCAACATACCGAAAACGATCAGAGTAACGAGAATGTCTCTCATGATTTTCTTGACGAATTTACTGAACTATTGACAATACTTTCTAATTTATAGGCAAAGAGCTAATAACCATCTATTGATCAGGGACGAGATAATAGTCCTAATCAGGTTACGCTTATGCAAGCGCGAGATATTGTCAATACGCAAAGTGATGCCCTCGTTTCTAAAGCTCGCCTTTTAAACTTATACTCAATATATTGCGTTGCTGCAGGTATTCGATTACCAGTTCGACACAATCCTCAAGCGGCCACTCGCCTGTTCTGATCGCCAATTCGGGGTTTGCAGGCTTCTCGTAAGGAGAAGAAATTCCTGTAAACTCCTTTACCTCACCCGCCCGCGCTCGTTGATAGAGGCCTTTCACATCACGCTGCTCGCATACATCCAGGCTGGCTTCACAAAAAATCTCGATGAAATCTCCATGGGGGAAAATGCTGCGTGCCCGTTGGCGATCCGCGCGAAAGGGCGAAATAAATGCCGTCATAGCGATCACGCCCGACTCGACCAGTAGCTTGGCTGCCTCGCCTATACGACGAATATTCTCGGATCGATCCTGCACCGAAAAGCCGAGATCCGAACACAGGCCTTGACGCACATTGTCGCCGTCCAGAACAAAGGTACGACAGTTCAGCTGGTAAAGCTTTTCCTCCACAGCATGTGCCAACGTGGATTTACCCGAACCCGAGAGGCCCGTGAACCATAGCACTACAGAGCGATGGGCGTTCAATCGCTCCCGGAGGGATCGCGTAATGGTGGCACTGTGCCAAACCGTGTTAGTGCTTTTATTCATACCATCTGTTTGCATCTTGCTTTGATCAATCGCATGCTAAATTTTATTTGGATAAATATAATTAACGGCTCACGAAACATTGTCTTCATTGTGCGCACGCCTCAGACTCAAAGTAACGGGGGTGAAAACGTTCCACATCCGTTAGATTCGCGCCCGCAGCTACCGCAGACTCACGATGCAGGGCGCAACCTGGAGCAGTGGAAAAGTTTACCATGCATGCTCGAAAATTCTGGAGTTTGTTATGACATGGTTCCAATTAATCGCCACTCCCCAGACCAAGGCTGACGAGACCGTGCTTAACCCACTGCTTAGCGCTAGGTAATAGCGAGCAGTCCGAGCCTGAATCGCAAGGTAACACCGCCCCTAATATTAAGGGGGCCTTCAATAAAATGTAGTTTTCGCTTAGCATGCTCTAACTTGACACCTAATGCGCCAGACCCTCGCCGCAGGAAGTACAAAAAATGATGAACAGGAGACTTTAGTGACTGACAGTAATGCATTAATCATTTTAGGAATGCATCGTAGCGGTACTTCATTATTAACGGGACTGTTAAGTCACGTAGGTGTCAGGATGGGAAAGCGCTTATATGCACCTCAAAAAGATGTTAACGAGAAGGGTTTCTGGGAACATGAGGATATTGTAGATACTCATGATGAATTATTACTAAATCTTAGCTCGCAATGGGATGATTTACTACCCTTGAGCGATAAATGGTGGGAAGGTGATGTTGTCAAACCGTTTATTGATCGGTTAAATAAACTGGTAAGGCGCGATTTTTCCACTGCCTACGTTTGGGCTCTCAAGGACCCTCGGATGTGTCGATTATTGCCGTTATGGTTTCCAATCTTTGCGGATCAACGGATTAGACCAACTTTTGTTTGCATGAACAGGAATCCCTTTGAAGTGGTCGCGTCATTACAAAAACGCGATCATTTCTCCAAGGAAAAAGCATTGGTTCTTTGGTTAAGCCACTCATTGTATGCTGAGTTTTATTCCAGAGGGCTGCCACGGGTTTTTATTGAATTTGATGAGGTTGTTAAAAACCCCGCCGAAGTATTACTAAAGATAGAACAGGAATCAAATCTTGTTTTCCCTATACCCATAAATGAGGCATGCGAAAAAATTAATAGCTTTGTTTCACCTGGCCTCCGCCATCACAAAGCCGACGCCACTCTGCAACAACCGCAGGAACCCCTGCCCCGGATGGCCTACGACCTGTATCGCACTTTTAGCGAAAGGGCGAGGGATGATAAGGATTCGTATGAGGTGATTGATAGCATTGCGGCGGATTTCAACGCTTACCAGAAAAAATGGAGTCCGGAGTTAGTGGAGCAGATTCGTTATCTTAATCAGGAGCGCGCTGACTATAGAGTTAAATTTTTCCAAATTTATACCTCGTGGAGCTGGCTATCGGCTAAGCTGCTCTGGTTAATTGAAAAATCGTTGCGTAAGTATTAAGCATATCTCCATAGCATTGGACAGACTGATCGGTGATAGTCTGGTGTATCTTTAATCCGGTAGAAGCAGGGAACCGACAGGAAGAGATAAATGAGCGGGGCAAGAAGTTTCCGAATTGGCGCAAGAGTTGATGTGCGCCCTGAGGCACAAGATGATCACTCGAGGTCACGAGTTACCTATCATCCGATACTGCCAGATACTCGAACCGGCCACCCGCCAGGAATGGGCAGCGGATATTACCTACCTTCCAGTGTGCTGCTTCTGTCTGCACGGAAATAAAATTTACGGCGAGCAATGACTCCCTCGTTTTCTGTTTACCTGGAAGTTGTCAGAATAATGGCAACCCTTATCGTTTTTATCGCTCACGGCTCTTCTTTTTATAAGCCACTGGCTGATCTCAATGAGGTGGCAAAGCTCGGGCGGGATGGAGTTATCATATTCTTCGTCTTATCCGGCTATGTTATTTCCTGGTGCGCTAATGAAAAAGAAAAATCGCCTCTCAATTTCGCGATCAATAGAGCGGCTCGTATCTATTCCGTTGCTATCCCAGCGATATTATTGGGTGTGGCGTCAAGCCTCTTTATTACTTTCTACACAGGATCACATGAAATCGAATACCCGCTTCAAAAGCCGTGGATATATTTTCCGATGTATTTATCTTTCATTGGAAATTTCTGGCATTTGAGTGAAGTCCCGCCCCAGAATTTCCCGTACTGGTCACTAAATTTTGAAGTCTGGTACTACGTAATTTTTGCGGTTTTTTTCTATGTCCGTAGTAACCTTCGATGGCCTTTAGTTTTTGGGTTGCTTCTGTTGGTCGGGCCAAACCTTATTCAGTTGTTCCCCTTGTGGATTGCTGGAAGCGTGTTGTATTTCTTTCACGAGAAGATAAAAATTCGGACTCTATTTGCCCGGTGGCTGCTTGTATTTTCAATATTGGCTTTTCTATTTGTGAAAGTGTTTTCTTTGGACCTGGCATTGGATCAATATAATGCGGTTCTATGGAAATTCCTTTTTGACTCTCAAACCCCTCCTCCCCAATTACTGGGAGACTATCTACTCTGCTTAATAGTTGTTATCAACTTTATTGCAGCGCAGCATTCCGACCTCTCTTTTAGCAAGGAGATCACGCAGAAGATTAGATATATGGCATCTTTCTCATTCAGTTTCTATCTTTTCCATATACCAGTATTCGGAGTCTTCCTTGCTGTCTTGCCGGAGAACGACAGGATATTGAGTTACGCTCTTGTGATGATTTCCACCACAATAATTATCATGTTCCTGGCAAAATATACGGAGCATAAAAAACATGTATACCGGTCAATTTTTGCTAAATTAGCAAGCCATCCTCAATGGCAAAAATAGAGAATGGAAATTTCAAAGGACGCCCCGAAACACCTTCTGGTACAAGAGATTGATGTACGTCCTCAACCAAGTGATGGAGACAAACAGCAAAACGCAACACGTCAGCATCCTTATTGGGGAAGAATTCCGACAATTTCAGGCCGCTCGTCCCTTGGCATAAGTCAATCCGCCATTGGGTAGAACAGCCTATTAAAGAGAATATTGAAAAGCCGCATCAAAACTATCCAAAAAACGTGCCAGATCGCACTCAGGTAAACGATTAATCCCAGCAGCACTTTTACGCCCCCCTCCCGTTTCAAACTGATAGCACAGATCGTCGGCGCCGGTCGAATTGACGCGAGGAGCACGCACGCTGACTCCATAGCTACTATCTGGCTTGTACGTCAGAACAGCATGGGCAATATCTGGTTCGGCCTGGGCCAGATAGTTTCCGAATGCACCGCTAACCCGGCGACTCCAGGGCTGATCGGGAAGAATATATGCCGAGCCGCCGGGATAGACTCGTTCAGGCTGCTTCGCTTGCGCCATAGCCATATCCGCCGTATAGCCCTCCTTGAGGGTTGCGAAAATAGTTTCTTCGTTGACGAAGTCGAATGGGTCGGAATAGGCATGCAGATTGCGATAAAGGTCGGCGGGGTGAAAAAAAAGATCATCCACTGTGTCGCCATAGGCATTGTAATTAAGACAATCACCCAGTTCGCGCAGCAAGGTCAGTTTTTCATGGGACAAACGCAAGGGCACGGATAAGCGTTCTGCGCACACTGGTAAATTGTCGCCGAATGCCGCCACCACTGCCCAGATCCTAAAGCGACCGTGTAGCATTCGGTCCACTAGTAAGCTGGTACAGACTTCCGATGAAGGATCAATCACTGCCCGTAGCGCGGGATGACTCGGAATATGGCCGGAAAAGTGGTGATCGACGTATGTGATTTGCGCGCCCAGTTTTAATAGACTTTGCAACGCGTCGCGGTTTTTGTCCAGGGAGATGTCGAGAGCGACGATGCTATCACCCGCAGAGGCATGAACCTCCTTCAACAGGTCGATATCCCGTTTAACGCCGGTAATCAGAATACTGTCGCATGGGTCCGCCAACCTCAATTGATGCAGGGCGCATATCCCGTCAGCATCTCCGTTGAAAACATCAAAATTAGCCATGAGCCGTTAGAGTACGCATCAATCAAATCATCAAATACTGGCGTTATTGTCAGCATTGAATAGCGCCGCCACTATGGAAGCAAGCGCTTATAGAAAAATAGAGTTCCGGTTCGATTACCGGCTTATCGTTCAGAACATGAATTCACCGGCAACAGCAACCAGTCACCATTTAGGTCGCCAGCCAAGTAGTGCTGCGGGTATATAGGCAAGACTTTTCAATTTAACCGGCGATTTCAGCCAGGACTTCAGGAAAGAACGATTCGCCACCTTCAGATTGCCCGATGCGAGGTTATTAAGGCCGAACTCCATATGGTACCGGGCGATATTTTGTCTGAATTGACGCTTGGTAATGCATCGCCCGTCACGGCTGCATAACCCCCATTTGGCTGCCGCTTTGGATATCAGCTCAGTTCGGTAATCTATACTCCTTGCTATGCGGTTTCCTTGTTGTGGATGCTGACGATATAGGGTCAGTGGTTTTTTTAATTTTGTAAATGGATATTCCTGGGAAATGCGTAACCATAGATCCCAGTCCTCACTGTATGGCAGAGATTCGTCGAACGCACCGCATTTATCAAACACCTCCGCGCGTATCAGCGCTGAACTGGTCAATACCCAGCAATCAAGTAAAAGCAAATGATATATCCAACCGGAGAATTCATCGTCGATGCCGGCTGGGCATGATGCCGATTCAAAACTGTTGGGGTGGGGAAATACACCTTCTGCGCTCGGGAACCACCATATAAAAGTACTGTAGACCAGACCGGTCTCCGGTTGCCTGTTCATTTCTTCTACCTGCAATGCGAGCTTGTCTGGAAACCAGTAATCATCGTGGTCCATCAGGCAGATATATCGACCATTCGCTTCCCGGATTCCGAAGTTACGAGCCGCGCATACGCCTGAGTTGAGCTGGGAGATGAGCCGAACGGGTGCGCTATAGGAACCAACGATTTCGCGAGTACGATCCGTGGAACCATCGTCGACTACAATTAATTCCAGATCCTGAAAAGTCTGACCCAATACGCTGTTAAGCGTCTCCGCGATATAAGCCTCGCAGTTATAGGTAGGAATGATGACGGAAACAGTTGGCTTGGAACCTGTCATGCTAGAAAGGACTTATTAATTGGATTTCAATGGATTTTACATATCGCTAAAAAATGCAAACGACTAATCGCATCAGGAGGTTAATGTCATTGAGAATGGCCACAATTAACCGACTCGACCTTGTTCCCGAGCGCGCCGAACCAAAGGCGTGCGTAGGGTTCTGCTTGCATGCCTCCTGAACGAAGAATCTATGCCTATATGAATAATATCGGAGAGCAGTATGCGGAAAATCGGACGTACGGTTCGATAGCGAGAGCAGGCGAAAACTATGCTCTATTTTAACCTTATTCTCTTGCAGTTCTACTAGTTTAACATCCTTACTACTCTGTTCCGGACGTAACGTTTGATACAGCTTAAACAAAATCGAAGAGTGGGATATTCAATTTGACTCATGTAGCCTTTGACTTTGTTTTCATAGTTTACTGGATGGGCAATATCCATTACTGGTTTTTGAGAAGCCCTTAACACTTCCAAATCCAGAAAGCGATTCCCTGGGCTGACAAAAAGAAAAATGTTTTGCCTGTACCACCATTCAACTGATTTATTGTTCCATAGCATTGCCCTAAATAGATCAAAGCACTCGTAGCCATTGGAATTAAATAAATCTATCCAGTATGACTGCCATTGTTCATTAACATGATGCGCTCCACCCTGATGCGTTATAGCTGCACTAAAAAGGACTATATCGGATGTTTTACAAAGGGTATCAATAAATTGCCTGGCATTCTCTTCTGAAATATGCTCGGCCACTTCAAGCGAGATGCATAAATCATATTTTTCCCCGATTTCAGGAATTGCTTTCTCAAAATCAACGGGTCCGAAATCTATATTGCTGCTTATAAGTTCTTCTTTCTTCACCCAGTGACCATCTATTCCTTTTAGTTTTTTGCTTCCAAGCGACTCTGCTACCGCTAACCAAGCACCTCGACCACAACCTATATCAATTACCGATGTAGGTCGATAAAGTTTATATAGTAGATCAAGAACCTCTTTCGCGGAACTTGTCATTCCCTCGAAATGTTGAGAATAAAAAGTCGCGTTGTAGGGCTTATCTAGTTGTTCTTCGCTCATATTGGTTCTCCTTGGTTGGTTCTCCTTTATTGCCTGACGAAGATTATCAGCTGCTGCTATCAATTCATCGCAATCTTTTTGCATCCGAACCATTGTCCCGGGCTCACATCGGCCAAACAATTTCAAGACGTTTTCTAATGAAAACCTATCGGGGTTGTCGACCAGATATTCAGAAGGCGGGCACTGCTGCCAGCTCAGACAACAAGTAGCTTAAATACTTGGCGGGGCCTCAGAATACCTCAGGCAGGGTTTGCCAGTCTAGACATTTGCGGTGGATCGTTGACTCATCCGGATGGGAAGCATCATCTAATCAAAGCTGGCGCGACCCTTCGTCGAAGCCTAAGTTCCGAACTCAATCGCCGCCTTCTCTATGCATTCTTTTGCAAACAAAATGATGGATGTGCTCATGGCTAATCGCCACTATAATTATGTCGCAGATGGGGTGGAATTTTCTGCTTATTTAGGAGCAACGCGCTTTCGTCTTGAATGCCCGCCTATATCACCTGTGATAGCGCTGGCGAGTATTATGTATCAACGCCCTACGCACGTTCACGATCACATTTGTGGTCTATTCTTGCGGAACATCCACGAGAAAAGACTCAACCTGTTCCCAAACCAAGAGGCTGCATCATGAGAATCGTTGCAATATTGGCAAGCTACAACGAGCAGAAATTCATTCGGGCCTGCCTTGAACACTACCTGCAGCAAGGTATAGAAGTTTACCTGCTGGACAACGACTCCACGGACAATACACTGGAAATAGCCCGCGAGTACCTGGGCCGTAACCTGATCGGTATTGAGCGGATACCCCGTCATGGCATGTATCAATGGCAGAAAATCCTGATGCGCAAAGAACAATTGGCCGATGAAATTCAGGCTGACTGGTTGATGCACGCCGACCCGGATGAAATTCGGGTCGCGCCGACTTCGGCCCAGACTTTGGCGGAGGCCGTTGCGGAGGTGGATCAAAAAGGCTATAACGCAATCAATTTTATGGAATACACGTTCTTGCCGGTGCGTGAATTTCCAAACCACGACAATGCAGAATTTCAGACGACAATGCGCTGGTACTATCCATTTGCGCAGCGCCATCCACACCGCTTGAATGCATGGAAAAAGCAGCCTCGTCGCTGGCCCGGCATCAAGGTTTTTGGAGGAGAGCTAATACGAAATCGACGTTGGGGGGTGTCCTCGGTGAACCTGCGCACCACCGGAGGACACGTGGTTCAATTCCCCGGAATCCGTCCCTATCCCGTGGACTTCAAGCTTAAACATTACATTGTGCTAAGCTTGGATCACGCTATCCAGAAATACGTAAAAAAATCCTTTGATCCCACGGAAATCGATGGTTCCCACGGTTGGCGTGCTACTGCCAAAGAACATGAGTTTCTTTTGCCTTCTCAATCGCAAATGCGCCTTTATACATCGGACGATGCGCTGGATCCGGCCGATCCGTTCGTCGAGCACCTGTTAGTGCAGCAAAGTGACTGATATCCAGGCTCTAGTGTAGTGAGTCATTCTTGAAAGAACCTATATTGTAGATTGCACTCTAATGAAAGGACGACATTCCTGGAGTGAGAAATGCGAGTTGCATCCGAAATCAATTTGACGCCAGAAGAGCGGGAATCGCTGATGAAACTGGCCCGG
>JACCWK010000238.1 GCA_013697655.1 Nitrosospira sp. | reverse complement strand
TCTCAATGAGTTCTGTTACCGCTTCAACCGGCGGGAATGGGAAGCAGAGTTGCCATTACGCCTCCTCAACGCTTGCCTGACGCATACTCAGATAAAACTGAAAATGGTTTAGAGGCATATTATTTTTAGGCAATCGGCAACGCTGGCAGCATGGTTCGGACACGCAAGCACTTGCACCTGGATCAGCCCAGGGGGCTTCAACAGAGCCTTGGTATCGCTGTTCCTATGGGTTGGAAGGACAGAACGGGTCGACTCGCGCTTTCTCGTGCAGACGAGACTTTCCGGAATCGGAAACGGGCTGGAAGAAGCGCTGCGTAGCCGTCCCGACCCCTCCTCCGGCAGGCCAGTTCCCCAGTTCGGCGAGCGACGCAATGAACTTGGTACTGGATGGAGGGAACTCTTCGCCAGTCTATATCCTCATGCGCGAACAGGGTAAACTTTTAAAGCTAAAGTTTGCTCATAACCGGTGAGAAAGGGGGGATACGATAAAAGCTCACCCCCATCATTCACACTTAATCGCTTGAAGGTGTCAAAAACAGCATTTCATTGATCCTCTTGACGAAACTAGCTGGATCTTCAAGCTGACCTCCCTCAGCCAATAATGCCTGATCGAACAAAATAAGGCTCCAGTCGGCAAAGCGCGTCTGCTCGGATTTCAGGCGCTGAATCATTGGATGATAGGGATTGATCTCCAGGATGGGCTTGGTGTGATTTACTTTTTGTCCAGCCGACTTTAGCAGGCGCTCCAGATTTCCACCCATATCATGGCTATCCGCCACGAGGCAAGCTGGCGACTCCGTCAAGCGCAATGTGATGCGCACGTCCTTCACTTGTTCGCCGAGAACACCCTTTATTTTCTCGGTAAGCTCTTTGTATTCATCTGCTTCTTTCTCCTGCTCCTTCTTTTCCGCCTCATCCTCAAGTTTTCCGAGGTCGAGGCTGCCTTTAGCCACAGATTGCAGCGGCTTGCCCTCGAATTCGGTCAAATTTGCAACCAGCCACTCATCCACGCGTTCGGCCAATAGCAAAACTTCGATACCTTTCTTGCGAAAAACTTCCAGATGCGGACTGCTTCGGGCCGCCTTGAGACTATCGGCAGTGACATAATAAATCTTTTCCTGACCCTCCTTCATGCGCGCCATGTAGTCGCTCAATGAGACCGTTTGTTCGTCCGTATCGGCATGTGTGGAAATGAAACGCAACAGCTTCGCGATACGTTCACGGTTGGTGAAGTCCTCCGCCACGCCCTCTTTGAGGACCTGCCCAAACTCCTTCCAGAAAGTTTTGAACTTGGTCCTTGCGTCCTCCTGCTCGCTTTGAGCCAGATCTTCGAGAAGTCCCAATACTTTTTTTACAGCTCCAGCACGTATTGCTTCAATATCTTTTGATTCCTGCAGTATTTCACGCGAAACATTCAGTGGCAGATCATTGGAATCAATTACCCCGCGTACAAAACGCAAGTAATTCGGCAGCAGCTGTTTTGCATCATCCATGATGAATACCCGCCTCACATACAGTTTGATGCCATGGCGGGGTTCACGTTCGAATAAGTCGAAGGGAGCACGCGAAGGAACATAGAGTAACTGAGTGTATTCCTGCTTACCCTCTACCCTGGCGTGAACATAGGCTAGCGGCGGCTCGAAATCATGTGCCACATGCTTGTAGAATTCCTCATATTGCTCCTGGGTTATCTCGCCTTTGGAGCGCGCCCAGAGCGCGCTCGCCTGGTTGACAGTCTCGTCCTCGTCAGTGATGGTATTTTCGTTTTTTTCCTGAGACCACTCCTCTTTTTTCATCAGGATGGGGAGTGTGATATGGTCCGAGTACTTACGGATGATGGTGCGAAGTCGCCAGCCATTAAGCAGATCATCTTCACCTTCGCGCAAATGCAGAATGACCTGCGTCCCGCGATCTGTTTTCTCCACTGTCTCAAGCGTATAATCCCCTTCGCCGCCGGACTCCCAGCGAATACCGTGTTCGGAAGTCAACCCTGCACGACGCGTGATGAGCGTCACCTTATCTGCAACGATAAATGCCGAATAAAAACCGACACCGAACTGGCCGATCAAGTGCGCGTCTTTCGCTTGATCACCGGTTAACGAGCTGAAAAATTCACGAGTTCCCGACTTGGCGATGGTGCCGATATGGTCGATGACTTCTTGCCGGGACATGCCGATGCCATTATCGGTGATAGTAATGGTACGTTCCGTAACGTCGTAACCTACGCGAATCTTCAGATCCGAATCGGATTCATACAGAGCACCGTCGGTTAATCCTTCGAAGCGCAGTTTATCGGCGGCGTCCGACGCGTTGGAAATCAGTTCGCGTAAAAAAATTTCCTTGTTACTATACAAGGAATGAATCATCAGATTGAGCAACTGTTTGACTTCAGTCTGGAAACTTAAATGTTCTTTTGTATCTGTCGCTTGCATGGGTTCTCTCCTGAAAAAATGCAATAAGAATGATAAGGGCGGATTGTCAGTTTTCAAGCCATCCAGCCCAAATAAACCCCCAAACCCTTTCTTTACGCCGTTATTTTCTTTCTTTTAACCAATTCTATAATTATGGTTATTCCATATAATCCGGAGTCTCGGTCATGTCTTTTATGAAAACTCTCATCCGTTTTATTATTACCTGCGCGTTCTGTTTTGTCTTACCTGCCGCCGCACAATCCCCGGATCGCGCGCTGCCGCTCGACAAGATTAAGCTGCCAACCGGCTTTTCCATCGAACAGTGGGCGGAAGTCCCCAATGCACGTGGGTTGACGCTAGGGAAAAAGGGGACGGTATTCGCCGGTTCCATGTCGGAAGGCAAAGTTTACGCCATTACGGAAACCGATGGCACACGCAAGGTTAGAACAATTGCCAGCGCACTCACGACTCCGTTGGGAGTAGCGTTCCGGGACGGCGCGCTATATGTTTCCGCGGTGGAGCGCATCCTGCGCTTTGATGACATCGAAGATAAGCTCGATCAGCCAGGAAAGCCGGTCGTGATATTCGACAATTTCCCCAACGAGAAACACCATGGCGGGAAATTCATCGCCTTTGGCCCGGACGGCCTACTATATGCGCCCGTTGGCGCACCCTGCAATATTTGCGAACCTGATCCAGAACGCTTTGCACTGATCTCTCGTATCAAGCCCGACGGTACAGGCCATGAGGTGTATGCATATGGCGTGCGGAATACGGTCGGCTTCGATTGGCACCCTGAAACGAAAGAACTATGGTTTACGGATAACGGCCGCGATTGGATGGGCGATAATTTGCCGCCAGATGAGCTTAATCGCGCTCCGAAAAAAGGCATGCACTTTGGCTATCCCTTTTGTCACGGAAGCGATACTCCTGACCCTAAATTCGGTGCAAAGCGCGACTGTAACAAGCTAACTCCGCCAGCAGCCAAACTCGATCCCCACGTGGCACCATTGGGCATGCGCTTCTATACCGGGAAAATGTTTCCGGCAGAATATCGCAACAATATTTTTGTTGCCGAGCATGGTTCCTGGAACCGGCGCAATAAAGTCGGCTATCGGCTTATACTCGTACGAATTAATAACAACAAGGTAGTAAAACAGGAAGTGTTCGCCGAGGGTTGGCTGGAACAGGAAAACCCCTGGGGCCGGCCAGTGGATTTACTGGTTATGCCGGATGGAGCACTGCTGGTTTCGGACGATTATGCGGGAGCCATCTACCGCATCAGCTACAAGAAACCATAATTATGCATGGTAGCGGTCAGCGCAGCAGTCATGCGCCGGACGCTATATGGATTGATGTATAGCGTAAGCACACAATGCCATCAGCGATTGAGGAAAAATCCCGAACGCAAGCACCGCCAGCCCATTTGCGCTGATCAAAAGTTTTATATCACTCTGAGGCAGAATAGGCGCATCGGTTTCAGGCTCATCAAAATACATCAGCTTAACAATGCGAAGGTAATAAAACGCGCCGATCAACGAAAATAACACCGCCACCACCGCCAACCATATGTAGCCGGCACTTATCACGGCCTGCAAGACCGATAGTTTGGCATAAATGCCCACCGTAGGCGGGATGCCCGCCATCGAAAACATCAAAAGCAAGGTGATAAACGCATACCAGGGATTGCGCCGGTTGAGTCCCTTGAAGTCATCGAGTTTTTCTGCCTCGAACCCTTCACGTGACAGCAGCATGATCATGCCAAATGTGCCCAGGGTCATCAACACATATACCAGGACATAGAACATCGATGAGCTATAACCGTTTTCATCGGCGCCGATGATACCAAGCAGCATGAAGCCCATGTGCGAGATGGTGGAATATGCAAGCATGCGCTTGATATTCGTCTGGGCAATAGCAGCCAGATTGCCGACCATCATGGACATTACCGCCAGAATTATGAGCATTCCCTGCCAGTCCGCTACCATTGCTCCCATACCTTCGACCAGCAAACGCATGACAAAGCCAAATGCTGCAAATTTGGGTGCGGAACCGATAAACAGCACTACTGCTGTGGGCGCTCCCTGATAAACATCAGGCGCCCACATATGGAAAGGCGCTGCGCTCAACTTGAAACTGATGCCTGCAACGATGAATACGAGACCCACCACCAGTACCGCATGGTTAATTGCGCCACTCTGAATCACCTCTGTTACGCGAGTAATATCAAGCGTGCCAGTCGCACCGTAAACCATGGACATGCCATATAGCAGGAAACCGGAAGCAAGCGCCCCCAGGACGAAAAATTTTATTGCCGCCTCGGTTGCCTCTACTGAATCTCGCCGCAACGCCACCATGGCATACAGCGATAGCGACAGGAGTTCGAGTCCCAGATAGAGCGTCAGAAAATGGCTGGCGGAAATCATCACCATCATGCCTAGCGTGGCAAACAGCGCCAGACTAAAAAACTCCCCGCTGAACATGCCGCGCACAGCGATATAAGTACGCGAATACACCAGCACGGTAGATACCGTGACATAGACCATGATCTTCAGTATGTCCGCCATGGCATCATCCACGAACATGCCCGAGAAGGTATAAATGACTTCTGGTGCGGAAGTGGCGAAAGTAATCAGCCCGCAGCCGAGCAATGCAATCTGCGCCAATACATAGGCAACATAGGGCTTTTTCTCACCCCATGCGAGATCAGCCAGCAATACCACGCACACCATTACCAGAAGAAATATTTCTGGATATGCGGGGGCGAAATCAGGCTGCGCAAAATTCATTTATCATCCTTAAACAACGAGGCCTGCCTTATTTGTACTACAACTTGCTGCGGGCAATATGCGCCAGCAAATCATCCACCGTGGTATGCATGACTTCCGTCAACGGTGATGGATAAAGACCCATTCCCAGTACTGCCACAGCCAAGACCGTCAATATCAGAATCTCGCGTCCATTAATATCCTTCAGTTCTTCCACGGCGGAATTCGCGACAGCGCCAAATACTACCCGCTTGTACATCCAGAGCGTATATGCGGCCCCGGTAATAAGCGTGGTGGCAGCCAAGAACGCATACCAGAAATTTACCTTGACGGCAGCCATGATGACCATGAATTCGCCGACAAAACCGCTGGTACCGGGCAATCCGGCATTAGCCATGGCAAACAGCATGAAGAATGCCGCGAATATGGGCATTTTATTGGCTACGCCGCCATAATCGGCAATTTCGCGCGAATGGAGGCGATCGTATAACACTCCTACGCATAGAAACATCGCCCCGGAAATAAAGCCATGCGAGATCATCTGCACCATCGCACCTTCGAAGCCATAGGCGTTAAACAGAAAAAACCCTAGTGTGACAAATCCCATATGTGCTACCGATGAATAAGCGATGAGCTTTTTCATATCAGTCTGCATTAACGCAACGAGTCCAATGTATACAATGGCAATCAATGACAACGTAATCATCATGCCAGAAAGATATTGACTCGCGTCCGGCACGATTGGCAGCGAAAAACGCAAGAAACCATAACCTCCCAGTTTCAGCAATATTGCTGCCAGCACCACCGAGCCGCCGGTAGGGGCTTCCACGTGGGCGTCCGGCAGCCATGTATGTACCGGCCACATGGGTACCTTTACCGCGAACGCCAGCAGGAAAGCAATGAATATCATGATTTGCGGCGCCAGCGGAAGTGGCAGCTTGTGATAATCGAGTATCGAGAAACTGCCGCCGGATACCATGTAGAGATAAATAAATGCCACCAGCATTAAAAGGGAACCCAATAGCGTGTAAAGAAAAAACTTGATCGCGGCATACACGCGGTTAGCCCCCCCCCAAACACCGATGATGAGAAACATTGGAATAAGCGAGGCTTCCCAGAAAACATAAAACAGAATCGCATCGAGCGATGCGAACACGCCATTGACAATGCCCGACATCACAAGAAATGCACCCATATATTGGGATACGCGCTTGGTTATTACGTGCCACCCGGCGATTACCACCAACGGTGTAGTAAAACAGTTAAGTAAAATCAGCGGCATGGCGACGCCATCCACCCCCAGGTGGTAATGGATGTTGAAGCGCTCGATCCAGGGGCTATATTCGACGAACTGCATGGCGCTCATTAGCGGATCGAAGCGCGAATAAAGGGGAATCGCGACCAACAAGCCCGCTACCGATCCAATAAGCGCAAGCCATCTCGCCATTTGCGCATTACGGTCGCCACCAGTAGCAAGCACTCCGATGCCGGCAAAAATAGGCAGCCAGATGACAAGACTTAGCAGGGGAAGGCCAAACAACATGTTTATTCCGTTTTATCCATTAGCGTGTAGCGGGATGCAGGGCTGAAAGCCGCAATAAATTCTTGCCTCGTGTTGTTTCTTATTATCCTAGGACCCGTACAACCACAAACTCATCAATATGAACACGCCAACAATCATGGTGAAGGCATAATGATAGATATAGCCGGACTGAAAGCGCCGCATCAGCACGGCGGTTCCGGCCACCACGCGCGCTGTGCCGTTGACAAAGAATCCGTCAATGACTTTTACGTCGCCAAATTTCCATAAGCCGCTGCTTAGCGCGCGCGCCCCCCCGGCAAAGAGCCAGGAATAGAGCTCATCGATAAAATATTTACGGTCAAGCAAAGTGTAGAGTGGCCCGGATGCCTGCTTTATTTTTTCCGGCAAGCCGGTGTTTGCCATATATAAATACCAGGCAGTGAAAATCCCGCCAATAGAAAACCAGAACGGTATTGTTGTAACTGCGTGAGTCATCATTCCCCACAGGCCATGAAATTCCGCCGACATCTTCGCAATTGCCTCATGCTGGGGCATGATTTGTATAGCGCTACCAAAATAGTCTCCAAACAGCATCGGGCCGATCAGCCAGCCTGCCCCGATGGAAGGTATCGCGAGAATAACAAGCGGCAACGTTACCACCCACGGCGATTCGTGCAGATGTTCTTCGGTATGATGATCCATGCGCGGCTTGCCATGAAAAGTCATGAATACAAGCCGGAAAGTATAGAACGCAGTGACGAATACGGTGGTCACCGCGCAGAAATAGGCAAAACCTGCGCCGGGGATCGTAGCAAAGTGCACTGCTTCGATAATGGCATCCTTCGAAAAGAAGCCGGAGAAACCAGGAACGCCGGCGCTTGCCAGCGCAGCTATGAACATGGTCCAGTAGGTAATGGGCATGTATTTCTTAAGCCCGCCCATTTTTCGCATATCCTGCTCATGATGCATCGCGATGATTACTGAACCTGCACCTAAAAATAGCACCGCCTTGAAAAAAGCGTGGGTCATGAGGTGGAAAACCCCTGCGGAATAAGCCGATGCACCCAGCGCCACAGTCATGTAACCCAGTTGCGACAAAGTCGAATACGCGACCACCCGTTTAATGTCATTTTGTACAATCGCCACCAGTGCCATGAACAACGTGGTAATACCACCGACTACCAGTATCACTGACAACGCCGTTTCAGTTAACTCAAATAAGGGGGACATGCGTGCCACCATGAAAATGCCCGCGGTCACCATGGTAGCGGCATGAATCAGCGCAGAGATAGGAGTCGGCCCCTCCATCGAATCCGGTAGCCAAACATGCAGCGGAAACTGCGCGGATTTGCCCATCGCTCCGACGAATAGCAAAATACAGATCGGCGATAATAATTCCCATGGTGAGCCAGGAATAATTTCAATTGTCTGCGTCACAATCTGCGGAGCCTGGGCGAACACCGCCGCATAATCCAGCGTACCAAAGTAAGTCAAGACCATGCCGATGCCGAGCAGAAAACCAAAATCGCCGACACGGTTGACCAAAAAGGCCTTTAAGTTGGCATATATGGCGGTGGGGCGGGTATACCAAAACCCGATCAGGAGATACGAAACCAACCCCACTGCCTCCCAGCCAAAGAAAAGCTGGAGGAAATTATTAGACATCACCAGCATTAGCATCGAAAACGTGAAAAGTGAGATATAGCTGAAAAAACGCTGATATCCCGGATCTCCCTGCATATAGCCGATGGTATAAATGTGTACCATTAACGATACGAAGCTCACCACGACCATCATCGTCGCGGAGAGCTGGTCAATCAGGAATCCAACCTCAAAACGTGTATTGCCGGAAATCATCCAGGTATAAACGCTGCCGTTATATATGTTCCCCTTCAACACATCCATAAAAACGGCAATGGATGCAGCCACGCACACGAGCATCAGCGCAATAGTCGCACGATGGCTCCAGGCTGAACCAATGAGACGGCCAAATAGTCCGGCGATAAGCGCCCCTGCCAAAGGGGCTAGTGGAATCAACAGATAAAGCTTTTGCATCTCAGTCATAAAATTCAGTTTTTATTTTTGAACTACCAATAGCTGATTCTGAGCGTGGCCCTAAGTTTGCACCCTGTAAAGACTTATCCTTTGAGTTTATCCAGATCGTCAACATTGATCGTGCGTAAATTACGAAACAACACCACCAATATCGCCAAGCCGATAGCGGATTCGGCTGCAGCCACGGTAAGGATGAAAAACACGAAAATCTGCCCCGATACGTCCTGCATATAATGTGAGAACGCGACAAAATTCATGTTTACTGCCAACAGCATGAGTTCGATCGCCATCAACAGGATAATCACATTTTTCCTATTGAGGAAAATGCCGACAATACTGATGGCGAACAGAATCGCACCAAGGACAAGGTAGTGGGATAACGAAACCAAGCTAACAACCCCTTTTCAGGAAAGCATCAAACAGGTCATACCAATTACTTGTTGGGGCCTCTATTTAAAATCTGAAGCAGCTCATTTGCCGATCAGCGCAAAAGCATTTGCGTGCTCATGACGGAATTTAAATATACGGAATCCCTTTATTCTTTCTTTTCGGACGGCATCGACACCATTCTCACACGGTCTTCACGCTTCACTGCCACCTGCTTCGACGCGTCAAGCCCTCTGATTCCGGTACGTTGACGCAAGGTTAGAGCTATAGCGGCCACTATCGCGACCAGCAAAAGCACGGCTGCCAGTTCGAATGCATAAACGTATTCCGTATAAATCAAACGTCCCAATTCCTTGGTGTTGCTGTAATCGGTGGCACGCGATGGCGGGGCTGGCATTTCGTCGATGCCAAATTGCTTGCCCATCAGCACCATGCCGATCTCGGCTGCCATTATCAATGCCAGCAACGCCCCAAATGGAAACCATTTCCAGAAACCTTCACGTAGATGATCAAGGTTGATATCCAGCATCATCACCACAAACAGGAACAGCACCATCACTGCCCCGACATACACCAGCACCAGCGTTATCGCAAGAAATTCCGCCTCTAGCAATAACCACAATCCGGCAGAGGTAAAAAAAGCAAGTACCAGGAGCAATGCCGAATGTACTGGATTGCGGGCAGTAATAACCCCCAGTGCGGCTACCACCAGCACTGTCGAGAAAAAATAGAAAATTATATCTTGAAAACTCATATGTGATTAACGACGAGATTCATCGGTAGCCGGCATCCGCCGCCCTATCATCGGCTATCTGCTCCTCATATCGATCTCCGACCGCCAGCAGCATTTGTTTCGTATAGATCAGATCGCCGCGTTTCTCTCCGTGGTACTCCAAAATACGGGTCTCGACGATGGCATCCACAGGACAGGACTCCTCGCAAAAACCGCAAAATATGCATTTTGTCAGATCGATATCGTAACGCGTGGTACGACGGGTTCCATCGTCCCGTTGCTCGGACTCGATAGTGATTGCGAGCGCAGGACACACGGCTTCGCATAGCTTACAGGCGATACAGCGTTCTTCTCCGTTTGGATAACGCCGTAGCGCATGGAGCCCACGAAAGCGGGGCGACTGGGGGGTTTTCTCTTCAGGAAAGTGCACCGTGATTTTACGCGCGAATAAATATCGTCCGGTCAGCATCATCCCTTTGAGCAGTTCAAACAACAGAAATGTACGGAAAAAATCCTTGATGCGGTTCATGGCTTTCTCCTGTCTCAGTGGAACCACAAGTTAAGCGGAAACGCGTTCCGAAATGACAACGGAAGTTGCATTACCAACCCTAACAGCAGTATCCAGACAAGCGTGATCGGAATGAACACCTTCCAGCCAAGACGCATGATTTGGTCATAACGGTAGCGTGGAAAAGTGGCGCGGAACCATAGAAAACAAAATAACAAGAATGATATTTTCAGCAGTAGCCAAATAAAACCGGGAACCATGGTAAATGGAGCGATATCAACCGGCGGCAGCCACCCACCAAGGAATATGAGGCTGGCAAGCGTTGCCACCAAAATCATATTGGAGTATTCCGCCAGAAAGAATACCGTGAAAGCCATGCCGGAATACTCAACATGAAAACCGGCGACGATTTCCGACTCACCTTCAGCCACATCGAACGGAGCACGATTGGTTTCCGCCACACCGGAAATAAAGTAAACCAGGAACATCGGAAACAATGGAATGAGATACCAGTTAATAAAACTGCCACCCTGCTGACCTTTGACGATATCGCCCAGGTTCAGACTCTGCGACATCATCAGCACGCATACCAAAGCGAAACCCATCGCCAGTTCATACGAAACCACCTGCGCGGCGGAACGCATCGCGCCCAGAAACGCATACTTGGAGTTGGAGGCCCAGCCCGCGATAATAACCCCGTAGACCCCCATCGAGGTCATGGCAAGAATATAAAGCAGACCAGCATTGATATCCGCCAATACCACTTCCGGAGAAAAGGGTACCACCGCCCATGCTGCCAGTGCAGGTGCAAATGTCAGTACCGGCGCCAGCACAAACAGAAATTTATTTGCACCGCTGGGAATGATGATTTCTTTCATCACCGCCTTAACCGCATCAGCGATTGGCTGCGCCCAGCCTCCCAGCCAGGGGATGCCGAAGAACGTCACCCGATTAGGCCCGACTCGCATCTGCATGAATGCAATAATCTTGCGTTCCGCAAACGTGAGATAAGCGACAGCAAGCATCAATGGCAATATGATGGCGACAATCAACAGCGCATTTTTTGTTAGAACGAACAGGGCGGGGCCCCACTCGGAACCAAAAAAATCTCCGAATATTTGTTGCGCGTATTCCATCAGCTAACCCTGCTTTCTTCCATTACAATCGTTCCACCACGATTTCGCCAAACATTCCGCCCAGGTCTGCGGTCAGAGGATGTGCGGATGCCACCCGCACGCAATCAGCCGGCAGTTTATCGTCTTGGGCCGCGATTAGTTGCGCTTCCCCATTTCCCTGTTTTACTTTAACATTATCTCCTATACGTATGCCAAGCCTGCTCATCAGGTCTCCGGGCATCCATGCCGATGGCGCTGCAGCGTCATGCGTGCGCTGCAGCGATTCGGCGCGGCGCACAATCGGATCGGCCTGGTAAATAGGAATTTCGCCGATGCGCTGAATTCCATTGCCAGTCCGCCCACCGGTTGGCTCAATGTCACCCACGACGAAGCTCCCGAGATTGTTATCCAGCCGAGCACTGATGTCGCCTCCGGCCGGAAGGATCTCCGCGCGCACCTGCTCCGGCGTTTCGTAATCAAAGCCCCCCAGTTCCAGCATATTGCCCAGTACCCGCAGAATCTTCCATGCCGGGCGGGTATCGCCGAGTGGTGCCACCACACCATTGAAGCTTTGCACACGCCCTTCGGTATTGATAAAAGTTCCGGAGGTTTCTGTGAACGGCGCAATCGGTAGCAACACGTCGGCATAATTACCCTCAATGATGGCGCGGCTCTTGTATGCGCTCATCATTACCACCAGTTCCGCCTCATCCAATGCCTTCATTATTTTCTGCGGATTGTAGCTGTCCAGCTCGGGTTCCAGATTCATCAGCACGTAAGCCTGGTGCGATTCCGCCGCGATAGTCGCCGCATTCATCCCAGGCATTGGCGAAAGGCTAACGTCTCCTTGAGGAGCGCCATGGCCGGGAATTGCCCCGGCGATATAGGCGCCCACGCTGTTGGCGGCCTCGCCTAATATTCCGAATTTCGCTTCAGTGATGTACGCAATATGCTGTGCCAGCGCGTGAATATCCGCATATTGCGGATGATGCTGCGCCAGATTGCCGAGAAAAACTGCAGCAGGCTTGTTGTTGATGAGGCTGGCCGCCATCGCGCGCGCGTTGTCGGTCACGCTAACGGTAATCAATGCATGTTTCGCGGCGTCAGGAATTTGAACTTCCTTTAGCTCCGCGGCAGCTTTCAGAATCTCCGCCAGCATCGCTGCCATTGCGACCGGAGCAACAACGGCGCGATTAGCCAATTTGGTGAGCAAATCATCATCCACCGGATTGACCAGATTCAATTGCGCACCCTGTTTCACCGCCTGGCGCAAACGCTGCGCAAGGAGAGGATGATCCTTTCGTAGATTGGTGCCGACAACCAGGGCCGACTTCAATCGAGAAATATCGGCAATGCTCATCCCCAGCCAAGGCGCGCCTTGCAATTGACTATCCCCACGAAAATCAGACTGGCGCAAACGATGATCCACATTCTCGCTGCCTAGCCCCCGCACAAGTTTTTGCAGCAAATAAAGTTCTTCGAGGGTGCTGTGAGGAGAAGCCAACGCGCCAATACCTTGTGCGCCATATTTTTCTTTTACCGCTTTCAACCCGTTAGCAACGAACCCCAGCGCGACTTGCCAGTCGCATTCCATCCACTCGCCATCCCGCTTTATCATCGGCGTGCTGAGGCGCTCTTCCGAGTTCAACCCTTCGTAGGAAAAACGATCCTTGTCCGACAACCAGCACTCATTGATTTCTTCGTTCTCGCGCGGCAACACACGCATCACACGATTTTGTTTCACCTGGACCACCAGATTGGAGCCAAGGCCGCAATGCGGGCTCACGGATTTCCTGCGTGACAATTCCCAGGTGCGGGCCGAATAGCGGAACGGCTTGCTGACAAGTGCGCCCACGGGACAAAGATCGATCATATTGCCCGACAACTCCGAGTCCACCGTGCGGCCAACAAATGACAGAATTTCAGCATGCTCCCCGCGACCCGCCAAGCCCAATTCCATGATGCCCCCAATTTCCTGGCCAAAGCGCACGCAACGGGTGCAATGGATACAGCGAGTCATATCGGTGGAAATCAGCGGCCCGAGGTTCTTGTTCGCCACTACCCGCTTCGCTTCGGTATAACGTGATGCGCTCGCTCCATAGCCCACCGCCAGGTCCTGAAGCTGGCATTCGCCGCCCTGGTCGCAAATAGGACAATCGAGCGGATGATTAATGAGCAGGAATTCCATCACACCTTTTTGTGCCGTTACTGCCTGTCCAGTGTGAGTGAACACTTTCATGCCTTCCATGGCGGGCGTGGCGCAGGCGGGCAGCGGCTTGGGCGCTTTTTCCACTTGCACCAGACACATGCGGCAATTGGCAGCAATGGAAAGTTTCTTGTGATAGCAAAAATGCGGAATGTATATACCCAACTGATTGGCACCGTCCATAACGGTGCCGTTCTTGGGTACGGCTACCTGTTTACCGTCGATTTCAAAATTGATCATTGGATACTTACTCTCGGATTAATCGCGAGCAGGCTAAAAACAAGAGAACCAATCGTTATTATCCATGCTGGAAGCGTCATACCATGCACCGCTTGTGCTCAATATGGAACGCAAACTCGTCCCGAAAATGCTGAATCATGGCGCGTACCGGCATCGCGGCCGCGTCACCCAGCGCGCAGATGGTACGTCCCTGAATATTGTCGGCAACATTGTTCAACAGATCCAGGTCTTCCATTCGTCCCTTGCCGGTTTCGATACGGTGCACAACACGATAGAGCCAACCCGTACCTTCTCGACACGGCGTGCATTGACCGCAGGATTCTTCAAAATAAAAGTATGACAAACGCTCCAGCGCCTTCACCATGCAGGTTGAGTCATCCATAATGATAACTGCGCCGGAACCCAGCATGGACCCAGCCTTGGCGATAGAATCATAATCCATGTCCGTCTGCATCATGATATCGCCGGGCAGCACCGGCATCGATGAACCACCAGGAATGCAACCTTTCAGTTTTCGGCCGCCCCGCATGCCACCCGCCATTTCCAGCAGCTTCGCAAATGGCGTACCTAACGGCACCTCGTAGTTGCCGGGTTTGTTGACGTGGCCGGAAACGGAAAAAAGCTTGGTGCCGCCGTTGTTGGGCTTGCCGAGTTGCAAAAACTTCTCGCCTCCGTTGCGAATAATCCAGGGCACGGAAGCAAATGTCTCGGTGTTGTTTATGGTCGTGGGCTTTCCATAAAGGCCGAAGCTAGCCGGAAAAGGGGGCTTAAACCGCGGTAGACCTTTTTTTCCCTCCAGCGATTCCAGCAACGCAGTTTCCTCACCACAGATATAGGCGCCAAAACCATGATGATTGTATAGCTGAAAACTGAAACTGGACCCCAGGATGTTATTTCCCAGCAATCCCGCAGCGCACGCTTCGTCTACCGCTTCTTCCATGCGTTCATAGGTATCCCAGATCTCGCCATGAACATAGTTGTAGCCCGCCTTGATGCCCATGGCATAGGCACCAATGATCATGCCTTCTATCAGGATATGAGGATTATGCCGCATAATGTCGCGGTCTTTAAACGTGCCTGGTTCGCCTTCATCGGAATTGCACACCAGATACTTATCGCCGTCGTACTGCTTGGGCATGAAACTCCATTTCAGTCCGGTCGGAAAACCTGCGCCACCACGACCGCGCAGTGCAGATTTTTTAACTTCCTCAATGATCTTTTCAGGGGGAATATTTTCGTTCAGAATTTTTTTCAGCGCGACATAACCTTCGCGCTGCTCATAATTCTTTAATCTCCAGTCGTCGGAATCAGAGGGGTTCAGTCCCGTCAACAGTATCTGTGTAGGCTGAGTCATTTTCCCAACTCCTCCAGCAATTGGTCGATATTGTCGTTCGACATAAAGCTGCACATACGTTTATTATTGACCAGCAGCACGGGTGCATCGCCGCATGCGCCCATGCACTCGCCCTCCTTTATCGTAAAGTTTCCGTCGGCGGTGGTCTGGTTGAAACCAATACCGAGCTTTTGCTGAATATGGGCCACAGCTTCGTTGGCGCCGGACAAAGCACACGGGAGATTCGTGCAAATGGTGAGCTTGTATTTGCCCAGTGGCTGAAGATTGTACATATTGTAAAATGTCGCCACTTCATACACCGCGATCGGGGGCATTCCAAGATAGTGAGCGACAAAGTCCATGGTTTCATTGGCCAACCACCCTTTCTCATCCTGAGCGATGGCGAGCGCCGCCATCACCGCTGACTGCCTTTGATCAGCAGGATACTTGGCGACCTCGTGGTCGATTCTCTGTATGGATTCTGCACTTAACATCTTGATTTAGCACTTAAACTGTTATTTTCATCATCTGTCTATTTCGCCAAACACGATGTCCTGTGTACCGATGATAGCCACCACATCGGCAATCATATGGCCACGCGACATTTCATCCAGCGCCGCCAAGTGAGGAAAACCGGGTGCCCGGATTTTCAAACGGTATGGCATATTGGCACCATCCGATACCAGATAAATGCCGAATTCTCCCTTGGGATGCTCGACCGCGGCATAAGCCTCACCCGGCGGCACGTGGAAGCCCTCGGTAAAAAGCTTGAAATGATGAATGAGTTCTTCCATATTCTGTTTCATTTCGATACGCGCGGGCGGCGCAATCTTATGGTTATCGGTGATCACCGGCCCGGGGTTTCTGCGTAGCCATTCGACACATTGCTTAATGATACGGTTTGACTGTCGGAATTCCTCAATTCGAACCAGATAACGATCATAGCAATCGCCATTGACTCCTACCGGTATGTCGAAATCAACCCGGTCATAAACTTCATAGGGCTGTTTTTTTCGTAAGTCCCATTCCACCCCCGAGCCTCGCAGCATCGGACCGGTAAAGCCCAGCGCTTTGGCACGTTCGGGAGAAACCACGCCAATACCTACCAGACGCTGCTTCCAGATACGGTTGTCGGTGAGCAGGGTTTCATACTCGTCCACGTAAGTGGGAAAACGGTTGGTAAAGTCTTCGATAAAATCCAGCAGCGAGCCGCTACGATTTTCGTTGAGTACCTTGGTGCTTTTTTCGTTATGGATTTTCGATGCCTGATATTGAGGCATTGAATCCGGCAGATCCCGATAAACCCCGCCTGGACGATAATAAGCAGCATGCATTCTGGCGCCCGACACCGCCTCATAACAGTCCATCAAGTCCTCGCGGTCGCGGAAAGCATAGAGGAACACCGTCATTGCACCGACATCCAGCGCATGTGCGCCCAGCCACAATAGATGATTGAGTATTCGCGTGATCTCGTCGAACATCACGCGGATATATTGCGCACGCAACGGCACCTCAAGTTGAAGCAGCTTCTCGATAGCCATTACGTAGGCATGCTCATTGGACATCATCGAGACGTAGTCCAACCGATCCATATAGGGGACTGATTGAATGTAGGTTTTATACTCAGCCAGCTTTTCGGTCGCGCGATGCAGCAACCCGATGTGCGGATCGGCACGTTGAATAACTTCACCGTCCAACTCCAGCACCAGGCGAAGCACCCCATGAGCGGCCGGATGCTGCGGCCCGAAATTCATGGTGTAATTCCGTATCTCAGCCATGCTTGATGATCTCTGGCCGCAAAGACTTCATTCGCTATCTCCATAATGCTCTTCGCGGATTACGCGCGGCGTGATCTGGCGCGGCTCGATGCTGACCGGCTGATAAATCACCCGCTGTTGATCGGGATCGTATCGCATCTCAACGTTACCGCTTAACGGGAAATCTTTGCGGAACGGGCTGCCGATAAATCCATAATCCGTGAGAATACGGCGCAAATCAGGATGGCCGGTGAAAACAATGCCGTAAAGATCGAACGCCTCCCGCTCGAACCAGTTCGCGGATGGCCATATTCCAATCACAGAATCCACAACCGGAAATTCGTCATCGTCGGCGAATACCTTGATTCGCAGCCTGTGGTTATGACTGATCGAAAGCAGGTGATATACGGCAGCAAAGCGTTTGCCGCCCCGCAGGCCATTCCCGGAGGCGGATTCCATGCCATAGGTTGAATAATCCATCCCGCACAAATCGATGAGGATTTCAAACCTCAGGTCGATATGGTCGCGTAAGGTCTCCATCACCCCCAGTGCGTCAGCGGAAGAGACCGCTATTGTCAGTTCGCCCAGCCGCTCGCTACTGCTGACAAGCTTAGCGGCCAGCAGATTCTGAAGACAAAAGGAGAGCGTTTCCAGACGAGAGGATGACATATGTTGGCTTAGCGGGCTATGGTATTAGTGCGATGAATTTTATTCTGCAACTGAATAATACCGTAGAGCAACGCTTCCGCCGTTGGCGGACAGCCCGGGACATAGATATCAACCGGCACAATGCGGTCACAGCCACGCACAACGGAATAAGAGTAGTGATAATAACCGCCGCCATTCGCGCAGGAACCCATGGAAATCACCCAACGAGGCTCGGCCATCTGATCGTAAACCTTGCGTAGTGCCGGTGCCATCTTATTGCACAACGTGCCCGCCACGATCATCACGTCAGATTGACGCGGACTCGGGCGGAACACGATACCGAAACGATCGAGGTCATATCGCGAGGCGCCTGCCTGCATCATTTCCACCGCACAGCATGCAAGCCCGAAAGTCATTGGCCACATGGATCCGGTACGTCCCCAGTTGATGACATTATCCAGACTTGTGGTCACAAAGCCCTTTTCCATCCCATCATTAGCGCTCATAGCGTCAATCCCATTCGAGTGCACCCTTCGTCCATTCATAAATAAAACCGACGACAAGAATGCCCAGAAAAACTACCATTGCGATAAAACCGAATAAACCAATCTCATTCAATACCACCGCCCATGGGAATAAGAAAGCAATCTCCAGATCGAAAAGGATGAATAAAATGGCAACCAGATAATAGCGTACGTCAAACTTCATGCGTGCATCTTCGAATGCTTCAAAACCACATTCATATGGCGAGAGCTTTTCGCTGTCAGGGCGATTGGGCGCAAACATCCAGCCGAGTGCCATCGGCACTACGCCTACGGCAAGGCCAATCAAGATGAATAACAGAATAGGAAAGTAATTTTCAAGCATTTTCTTAACCAAAAATATAGGACTAGAGAGGCAGGTAAACCATTTATGCCCTATAGCATCCGTTTACACGATTCTCAGCCCTATTCAACAGAATTGGTGCCGACGGCGAGACTCGAACTCGCACAGCTTTCGCCACCGCCCCCTCAAGACGGCGTGTCTACCAATTTCACCACGTCGGCGGCTTAGCTTGAGTTCTAGTCTGAGGCTTAATGACGTTAGAACACAGCTTTAATCAATTGTTCAATTAATTCATAATCAATACTATTTTGGTATTTCTGTGGCCTTGGAGCTGTCTACTTCAGCAGGAACTGCCGGGGCTGGCTCTGCGGGCTTGGACGACTGCACCGGTATCGCTTTGTCCATTACCCCCCCGCTTTCGGTCTTGTGGCTGGAGAGATATGTAAGCCCCAGACTGGTAATGAAAAATAGGGCGGCCAACCCACCGGTCATCCTGCTCAGAAAATTTGCCGAGCCGCTGGCACCAAATAGACTCCCCGATGAACCGCTGCCAAAGGCGGCACCCATATCGGCGCCTTTCCCGTGCTGCAGCAAAACCAGGACAATGACACTTATGGCCGACAGGACATGTACTACCCAGATGAGTGTTTCCAACGTCTACTCCAGAATGAGTTAATTTTTTGCCGCGCGGCAAATTGTAATGAATTCATTGGCAATGAGTGATGCGCCACCAATCAACCCACCGTCGATGTCTGGCATGCCGAACAACTCTTGAGCATTGTTTGCCTTGACGCTGCCGCCATAAAGAATTTTCAGGCTGGCAGCCACTTCGAGATCGTGAGCGGCAATTCTGTCACGAATAAAAGCATGGACATCCTGGGCCTGGGCAGGGGTAGCGGTTTTTCCGGTCCCGATAGCCCATACCGGCTCATAGGCGATTACCGATTTAGCGAGCGCATTGATGCCTTCCGATTCAATTACCGCATCCAGCTGCTCCGCCACCACTTGTTCGGTGACGGCAGATTCGCGCTGGGCCAGCGTTTCACCTACACATAGAATGGGTGTTAACCCAGCGGCCTGGGCTGCGTTGAATTTAAGCGCCACAGTAGCGCTATCTTCACCGTATGATGCACGCCGTTCCGAATGCCCGACAATTACGTAGCGGCATCGGAAATCCACCAACATGGCCGCCGACACCTCACCCGTATAAGCGCCTTGGGCATAATAACTTACATTCTGGGCTCCCCAGTAGACGTGGGTATCCTGCAGTAATAACTGGGCCTGAGAAAGATAAGGATAAGGTACGCATACGGCGATGTGCACCTCCCGCAACCCTACGGTTCCTGCGATTATCTCTTTCAGCAAGTCCTGATTCTGCATCAGGCCGCCATGCATTTTCCAGTTGCCCGCAACCAGCTTCGAACGCGTAGCCATCGACCCGCCTTTGTCCTTGAAAGCTGCGAATGTTACCCGTGAATGGATACCGGGTCAATCGGGAGGCGCGCGATTGTAGAGAACAAATAAACTGTCCGGGTCTGTAGCAAATGATCTGTCCGGTTTTATGCTATCCCGAAGGGGGGATAGCCATGAGACGGACGGAATGGTTACAGGAGACTCGGAAGATGAGATTTG
>JACCWK010000185.1 GCA_013697655.1 Nitrosospira sp. | reverse complement strand
CTATGATTCATCCGGGCTGACCTCTCTGTGGTTTGTTTTTCGTTTCGCAACAAAATCCTACCACCGCGAGCCGTCAGCCCGCTACTTTAACCAGTCAGTTGAATGCTTAAACTTGTGGCATGAAGGTCTGACTAACACACTCGAAAGCGGGGTCGCCGCTAATCTTCTGCGGGGTATGGGCTCCGGGCTGGCTTATGCGGGCAACAATACTTTCCTGGCATTACCAGACAGAGGTCCGAATGCTCTTGATTATGCGGGCGGAAGCTCTGTGGATAATACTACTTCCTTTATCTCCCGTTTTAATACGATCAGTTTAAGCTACTCGCCGGGTTCGAGTTCGCTGCCCCTCACGGTTACGGCCAGTTTAAACAATACCACCTTGCTTTCAAACACCACTCCATTGACCTACGCGGTTGGCGGCGCGCCCACCTTAAACACTTCTGCGATTAATTATTTCACCGGCCGTTCGGATAATTTTGGAGCAGGCAACTCGCTCAACCCAAATAACGGGCGTCTCGACACTGAAGGCATTCGTGTTTCAAACGATGGTAAAAGTGTATTTATCTCGGATGAATATGGTCCCTATGTATATCAGTTTGACCGTCAGACGGGCGAACGCATAAAGTCTTTTGCGTTGCCGGGCAATTTGGCCGTGGCCAACCAGAACTCACAAGGTGGCTTGGAAATCAGTGGAAATACCTCTGGCCGAGTGGCTAACAAGGGTATGGAAGGACTCGCCATTTCCCCGGATGGCACTACTTTGTATGGTTTCATGCAAAGCCCATTGGCGCAGGATGGCGGTGACGGCGGCCGGGCCAATCGCATTGTCAAGATAGATGTTGCTTCCGGTACCACTCAGGAGTTCGCGTATGACAACAAGATTGGCAGCAAAAACTACAATAGCAGCGAAATACTCGCCATTAACAATCATGAATTCCTTGTTCTGGAACGGGACGGCAAAGGACCGGGTGATGGTTCAAATGCTGCGATAAAGCAATTGTGGAAGGTCGATCTGGCAGGCGCCACTGACATAACCGGCCTGAGTGGCGAAGCAAATCTTTTAGCCAACCAGGGACATCCGGCAAGCAGCTTGTTTCTTGATATCAGGGCGTTGCTCAACGCAAATAGCATTACTGATGCAAATATCCCGTCCAAGTTGGAAGGTGCGGCCTTTGGCGACGATGTCATCGTTGGCGCGAACACTTTTCATACTCTTGTTTTGGCTAACGACAATGATTTTACCTCCGTTGCGGGGGACAACAAGTTTTTTGTAATCGGTTTCAAGGACGCAGATCTTGGGGGATCTATTTATCTTCCCCAATCCGTAGCGACCATTCCAGAACCGGAAACCTACGCCATGTTCGTGGGCGGCCTTGGTCTGATGGGTTTTATCGCGCGTCGCCGCAAAACGAGTTAAGTTAGGTAATTCTGAGCCATGGGGGCAATGTCCTCTGTGGCTTTTTCATTTCCAGCTGGCTGATTGTCTTCGCCTAGCAGCCCGTACCTGATATTGTTGACCGGCCCGCATGCTAAAGCATTAGAAAATGAAAACCCTTAGCTGATGCGGACATGCCCTTTAGCATTGTTGCTTCATTTTGCGTTAATCTCCTGTGCAATCCTCATGTATATTTTTCAAATCGAATTCTGCATACGGCTCCGGTCTGTTTTCGAAGGCCCCTTTCTCCCTCAGGAAAGCGTAGGCTGGTAGCGAAATCGGAATAGAAGGCGTTCCTGTCTCTTTTTCGCTCATAGCAACGGGAGAGGATTCCCGATTCGAGCTGGGTGGATGCCGCGTGTTGGCCGGTACTGCGAGTGTTGGGAATATGCGGGCAAGCAAGCGTTCTTCAAAGAATGAAGAGCGGATGGTGGAGTCAGCGCCAAGCGCGTGCGTGCGCTTGATAACTTAAAAATTTATAAAACGCCCGCCTCGTTCTAGCCTTTTCGTAATTCTCGTCTATATTTCTTCTATGGAGTGCCATTTCGCTTGCCAGAATCGCACGGTTACGGCGAACCTGCAGGATAAACCGAAAAGAAATGGCCCTCTTGTATACGTTTGCGCGCAGGTAAATGGCTGATAATCATAGCCTGGGTATAAAAATGCCGCCAAAATCAATCAGTGAACGCCGCTAATCTACATAATGTTATCCACCATTTTTCGCCAAAACCCCGGGAGGTCGTATGAAAAAGTTTTTTGTTAATTGGGTTGTGCTTGTCGTTCTGGCCACCTGGTCCTTATACCTGGCCCAGGCTGGGGATTCGGATATCGGCCATAGCAAGACGCCAGTTTTCTCCACTAAAGAGAAGATAGCCTTTAATCTGAAAACCAATTTTGTTGATTTATGGAAACATCGTGCACCTGCAAATGCGGAAGTGCCGGAGGACATAAAAGATTTCAAGGCGCCGGGACACCTTTCCTGGACAGATAGCACTGGCTCACACGATCTTCCTGTACTTGTGCAGTTGCGGGGGAATACCAGTCAGTCTGAATTGCAATGTCCCTTCCCAAAAATGACCCTGACTTTCGAGAAAGACCAGGCGACAGATGAAAGAGTTTCAAAAGGGACCCTGTTTGATGGCCTGAAAACTATTGCAATAGGCACGCATTGCGGCGGCAAGCCGGGTTCTTCAACACGATTCCATCGTGTATGGGGAGGACTCTCACCGCATCGTGAAGCGCTGATCTACAAAGTACAGGAATATCTTTCTATCCCAGCCTATCAGGTCTTGCCGACGGGTTTCAGCTATGTCGATAGCAAGACCGGCAGAGGTCCCGTTGAGCCGCAGCCAAGCGGATTTGCCATTAATCAACCGATGCCCGGTTTTTTTCTGGAGGATATCAAAACTTTTGTGAAGCAGGCGGATGGAAAAGAAATTCGCGCTGCTGACGCTTCCCTTCAAGACTCGGACAAGCTGTATATTTTCACCAATGTCGCCGATGCGCCAAAAGACGCGCAAACTGCCGGCTCGGCGATTGCTCCTATTGATCCGAAGGCCATTCTTCGCATTATTCTTTTCCAGGCGCTCGTTGGAAATTACGATTGGAAATTACGCATTTCGCCTGATGATCGTAGCAACTCCGGAAGCCTCTGGAATATTAAAGTTGTAGAAGCCGACGGCAAGTGGATTGTCTTTCCTTACGATTACGATTTGGCTGGATGGGTAAAATCCGAGAACTTCTCTACCGAATTGCTAGGCTCGGCTGATGTTCGCTTATTTAAGCACGACGACATTTCTCAAGTCGTGGCGGAATTCAAGAAAAAGCGCCCGGGCATTGAGGCGCTCGTGGATGATTTAGCCAAGGAGGATAGAAATGGTGCCCGGAGTATAAAAGACCAGATCAAGTCTTACTTCGACTTATTGGATAGAAGGTTCCAGTGATACCTATCTGGTCGTCTCTCTTGGTGGATGCCTTCATTCGGGCGTGGCATAGTGAATAGCCGCTTGATCAATTGCAGGGAATCGAAGTGATCAAGTTGGTCTCCGCAGGGCTAACTGACGTTGGGCTTAGGCGAAGCAACAATGAGGATGCTTTCCTGGTCATTCCCGAAATGGGCCTTTTTGCTATTGCAGACGGCATGGGCGGTGCGGCGGCCGGAGAAGTTGCGAGTTCATATTTTGTCGAGACGGCGCGACTTGTCTTTAACGGTCGAGATCCCGCATCGGATGAAGATGATTACGGATTGGTCCGGAATGTGTTCAGACAGACAAATGAACGCATATTCGAGCATACGGCACAGCATCCCGACGACGAAGGAATGGGTTGTACGGGGGATCTCGTGGTATTCCATGGCGACCGATATATCATTGGCCACGTAGGAGACAGCAGGGTTTACTTATTCAGGCATGGCAGCTTGAGGCAGCTAACCAAGGACCATTCCTGGGTGCAGTTTCAATTAGATCAGGGAATGCTTACCCCAGAGCAGGCGAGAAACCATCCAAGAAGAAATCTGATCCTGCGGGCCCTTGGAACTGACCCGACAGTGTCTTTCGACATGCTGGAGGGAAGGGGGGTCGACGGCGATACTTTCCTTTTGTGTTCGGATGGACTGACGGAGATGGTAGATGACGCGGGGATTCAGGACATGCTTGGCTCGGCAGAAACGACTCAACAAAAAGTCAAAAATCTGATCAAGGCAGCCCTGGCGGCCGGTGGCAGGGACAACGTGACTGTCATTCTTTGTGAAGTGCAATCAGTTGATTCAGCGGGAGCTAACGGCTTGTGAGTTTGATTATTATTCTCAAGCCGTCCAGCAGCCAGCTTATATCGACTTGGTATTTCGGCAATCCAAAAAATATTTTCATTTAGCCCTAAAGTTATTCTGCGAATGGCCGTTGACTGAGCCATGTCAACTAAACACGTCTACATATTGCCATAGCAACCGCGCCGTATTCCTATTCGCCGGTCCGGCCACACCCGCCCGCCACCTCTTTTGAGTATTCCCTGTAGGAAATATTCCTACGTGGCAGCCTGCCTATTTCCTACGCATATATCGGATGGACTCCAGTTTCCTGGGGCTATTCAAATGATCACAATGGGGCCCTGAAACAAATTACCGGGGGAAACATGAAAGCTAACGAAATGATGACGGAAATTAAAGAACTCAACCTCACATACTTGATGCTGGCGCAGCAGATGGTACGCGCCGACAAGGATATGGCAATTTTTCGGTTGGGGATCAGCAAGGATATCGCAGATATATTGGCGGGTCTGACGTCCGGACAGATTCTCAAATTGTCGAACTCCAACATGATGTTGTGCCGCATACGTTTCGACGATACTTTGATATTTGGCATACTTGCCAATTACAGTAAAGAAAAGACGATGGCGCAATCTCACGCGGCCATCCTGCTGGCCGGTCAGTCGGTCGAAGAAATTTCCTAAAACGCGGAACACGGGGAGCATCATCATGGGCAAAAAAAGCGTAGTGTCGGAAGCCAAAGAGATTCACGTCGCAATCGAGATGGTTAATTTGGGTGCGCGCCTGCAATTACTGGAGAGCGAAACCAACCTGAGCCGTGAACGGCTCATCAAGCTTTATAAGGAATTGAAAGGCGTTTCTCCCCCAAAAGGGATGCTCCCATTCTCCGCTGACTGGTTCCTGACCTGGCAGCCCAATGTCCACTCCTCCGTGTTTGTCGATATCTACCGTTTTTTAATCGAGCATGCCGAATGCCGTGGTATCAGTGCCATAATCAAGAGCTATAAGCTCTATCTGGAGCACTGCCAGGTAAGTGAGATGGAACCGGTGTTGAGCCTGACTCGTGCTTGGACTCTAGTACGTTTCTTCGAAGCCAAAATGCTGCAAACCGCATCTTGCACCCATTGCAGCGGGCATTTCGTGGTGCATACCCATGATCTTTATAGCCGCTATGTGTGCGGTTTATGCCATACCCCATCTCGCGCCGGCAAAACCAATAAATCCCGTGCAACAGCGCCCATGGCAATAGCCGCCTAGCATCAACCGGGCTTGCGCCCGTCCGAGTCCGCGTGACCGGAAATCGTTTCCCCACTCGCCGATTGCTGGAATCTTCCCGCGGTCGGCTTCTTTTTCCCCGATTTCTTCTTCGCTCTTTTTACTCAAGTTTGCAGAGCAGTGGCCGTTACAAAAGGTGAGCGTTTCATCACCATCCACGTCAGGGAGTATCGGTAATCATGTTGGTCATAGTCGGATGTCTCATTGTTTTTGGTTCGGTATTTGGAGGGTTCGCCCTTGCTGGCGGACATCTGGCTGCGCTTTACCAGCCGCTGGAACTATTGATCATCGGTGGTGCGGCAGTGGGAGCCTTCGTACTCGGTAATACGGTCAAAGCGCAGAAGGCTACACTCAAAACGCTGCCAAAGGTCATGGAAGGCACCAAGTACACCAAGGCTTTGTATATGGATCTTATGGCACTGCTCTATGATCTGCTCGCGAAAGTGCGCAAAGAAGGGCTTATGTCCATAGAAAGCGACGTGGAAAACCCCAACGAAAGTCCAATTTTTGCACATTACCCCAATATCCTGGCTAACCATCATGTGGTCGAATTTATCACAGACTATCTGCGCCTGATGGTAGGCGGCAATCTCAACGCGTTTGAGATCGAGAATTTGATGGACAACGAGATGGAGACCCACCATCAGGAAGGTGAAGTGCCGGTGCAATGCATAAGCAAGATGGCGGACGGAATGCCCGCATTCGGCATCGTTGCGGCGGTGATGGGCGTAGTGCACACCATGGCATCCATAGGGCTGCCGCCAGAGGAGCTGGGCGTCCTGGTTGCCCAGGCGCTGGTTGGGACTTTTCTCGGCATCCTGCTCGGCTATGGTCTTGTGGGACCACTTGCCAGCGTGCTGGAACAGAAGCTGGAAGATTCCACCAAGATGTTGCAATGCATCCGGGTTACTTTGCTTGCCAGTATTAATGGTTATGCCCCGGCGCTGGCCGTGGAATTTGGCCGTAAGGTACTGTTTTCGACTGAAAGGCCTACGTTCATCGAGTTGGAAACCCATGTCCGGCAGGCCAAGAATAAGTGATCTGAAGCGAGAATCTCATGTCCGATGAAAAACGTCCCATAATTATCAAGAAAATCAAGAAACACAGCGGCCATCATGGTGGCCATTGGAAGATTGCCTATGCGGACTTCGTTACCGCCATGATGGCTTTTTTTCTTCTCATGTGGCTTGTCGGTTCTTCCTCTGAGGAACGATTAAAAGGCATGTCCGAATATTTCCAGACGCCGCTGAAAACCCTGGTGACCGGCGGCCCCGGCCAGGGTAACAGGACCAGCTTGATCCAGGGAGGCGGCAAGGACCTGACGCGGCGGGATGGGCAGGTAAGAAAGGTCGATTTCGAATCCGGTAAAAAAACTCGTGATCTCAAGTCTGCGCAGGCCGAGCTCGATCGACTCGATACGCGCAAGCTCGAAAACTTGAGAGATCGGCTGGAGCAATTGATCGAGTCTCATGCAACCATGCGCGACTTCAAGGAGCAATTGCTGCTGGATATTACCTCCGAGGGTTTGCGTATTCAGATTGTCGATGCCAAAAATAGGCCCATGTTCGCGCTGGCTAAAGCCGAGTTGCAACCCTATACCAAAGACATTCTGCAAAAGCTCGGCGGAGTGCTAAACGAGATGCCCAACAGGATAAGTCTTTCAGGCCACACTGATTCAATTGCCTATGCGAGTGGCGAGAAGAATTACAGCAATTGGGAGTTGTCGACGGATCGGGCCAATGCCTCGCGACGCCAGCTCGTCATGGGCGGCATGAACGAGCAAAAAATTATGCGCGTGGTGGGATTGAGCTCGGCGGTGCTGTTCGACAAGGATGACCCCACCAACCCCATCAACCGGCGCATCAGTATTATCGTAATGAGCAACAAGGCTGCTGTCGCTCTGAGCGAAGAAGGCGGTAAAACGAAAGAAGTCGGAAGCGATGCCACTATCAACGCGAAGGCCATCCTGTCTGCCACCAGCTAAGGGTCGATCTCAGCTTTAACGAATTTGCGGGCAAGTCTTCGATTTTGCCGGCAACGTTATCCATAAAAGATTTACCTAGGACCTGTTAACACAATCTAAGTCCTTCGACGATCAAGGCGAAATGGATGAAGCCAATGAACATCACATCGAGTTTCTCGAAGCGCGAGAAGATGCGCCGGAATCCCTTCAGTCTTCTGAACAGTCGCTCAATCTCGTTGCGTCGCCGATACATAACTTTGTCGTATTCCCAAGGCTCAATGCGGTTGGACTTGGGCAGCACGACCGGGATAAAACCA
>JACCWK010000146.1 GCA_013697655.1 Nitrosospira sp. | reverse complement strand
GGTCGAAAACAGGGTTCCTGAACAAAACGAGTCAGGAAATTTAACAAAACTACTCTTCAGGTCATCTTGATCAGTAAATAACAATGCCTACTCTCAGATCACCCGGGAGTTTTGCAAGAAGCTCACTATAGTACATATTTATTATTATAAGAAGTGGCCCCGGGAATTTTAACAAGTCTATAAGTGGAAAATCTGTTACTTTTTGATAGGCCCCTATGGGGCTTTGTTATGGTGACCTGCTCCCCGTAATCAGCTACACCGTGCAATAGAATCCTGGTTTGATTGACCCGCCCCCAAAATCAGCACCGATCTAAAATGGAAAATCCCGGCTCAGCAGTCCTGCCGGACAAGGCGTTTTCCCTTGCCTGGCGGGCGAATTCAGCTGGCGTTGCCCACTGCAATGCAGAGTGGGGACGCATCTCATTATAATACTGCCGCCACTCGTCAATCTTGCGCCTGGCATCCTCTAAAGACAAGAACCAGTGTGCATTGAGGCACTCCTGCCGCAGTCGTCCATTGAAGCTTTCCACCTTGGCATTGTCAGTCGGTTTGCCGGGGCGGCTGAAGTCGAGTTCGATGCCACGCTCATAGGCCCATTTATCCATGACCTTGGAGATGAATTCGCTGCCATTGTCGACTTTGATAATGCTGGGCAATCCCCGTTTCGTTGCGATGCGGTTGAGGGTGTTCACGACATCCTCTCCTTTCAGGCTCTGACTACCTCGATGGCCAGACTCTCCCGCGAATAGTTGTCTACCACGGTCAACGCACGCAACCGCCTGCCATCGAACAGCGCATCCGCGACGAAATCCATGCTCCAGATCTGATTGACCGCCGTCGCCTGGTGTTTGGGCTGACGCAAGCGCGCCGACTTGTTGCGCTTCGGACGCTTGAACCGTAACGACAGCCCTTCCTCCCGATACAACCGATAAACACGTTTGTGATTGTCTCTAAAGCCTTCCCGCTGCAGCATGACATGCACCCGCCGATAGCCATAATGCACTCTTGCTGCCGAAATTTCCTTGATGCGCATGCGCAACACTGCTGAATCACGAGCGCGTGACTGATACCTATATACTGAACTAGACATACTCAGCAATCTACAGATCTGTCTCAAACTGGCGCGGTAACGGTCACGCAGCTCATCAATCAGAAGACCCTTGCGGAAAGGCTTCAGAGCTTTTTTGACAACACGTCCTGCAGCATGGTCTTGTCCAGGCTCAAGTCGGCGACCAACCGCTTCAACTTGCTGTTCTCCTCCTCCAGTTGCCGCAACCGCCGCAACTCCGAGGGACCCAGCCCGCCATACTTCTTCTTCCAGTTGTAAAAGGTAGCATCGCTGATGCCCATCTTCCGGCAGACCTCGTCAACCGGTGTGCCAAGCTCGGCCTGCTTCAGCCCAAATGCTATCTGCTGCTCGGTAAATTTGCTTCTCTTCACGTCATGACTCCTTTCATCAAGGTTAAAATCATGCCGGAAATTCTACTTTTAAATGGCGCTGTTTTGTGGGGTAGGGTCATTAACCCCAGACTCTATATCATACTCGTACTAAGTTGGGAAGCAGGTCAATACTCTTCAGGAGAAGCCCATGCAAAGAAGCACTGCCTTTTCTGTTTCAAGGTCGACATTTTTATTTTTTGCCGCCACGTCTTGCCCTTTCTACTCAGGCGGAAGATAAAAAACAAGCGCCTAAAACAATATCAACGTCAACTCTGGAAGCTAAGATCAAGGGCAAGTGCGCCGCTTCCATTCCCGCAGTCTATGACTGGCCAATCTCTTCAGCGGATCTATACTTCGGCTAAGAGCCTGAATCCGCCTTACAGGCGGTATGTAACAGCACGTTGAAAATTACTACCTCTGCATTAGGAAGCTCTATTGCCTCCATCGCCCGAATAATCGAACTTGCGCGAAATCTTGCCGCTAAAACGCCCTCATACAATGTCTCGCCTGATAGCCTGTCATCCTCAATAGAGAGACATATTCCTCGACTTTCAAAAAATTGAGCATTCTCAATCTGATCTCCACGACTTGCATTTCGACCGAGCGGGATCAAAACAGCCGGTTGTCGCAAAGCGATTAGCTCCAAGATACTTGTCATCCCGGCTCGGCAAACTCCAATGGCCGCAGATGCCATTACATGACCCATACCATTATGAATATATTCAAACTGAACGTAATCTTTGGTTTCTTCTAAAGTGTGATCAATATTACCTTTTCCACAAACATGGACTACAAAGTAGTCTGAACAAAATCTATCTACGGAGGAACGCAATACATTGTTAATGTTCATCGATCCGGAACTCCCACCAAAAATTAACAATACAGGCTTTTGTCCATGGTACCCAATTATATCCAGCCCTATTGATCTCGAGGGTGAATGGAACTCTTGGCGCAAAGGTATCCCTGAGAATACGGTTTTAGATGTGCTCCTTTGCCACGCCAAATTCAACCACTCAAGTGGGAGGGATACGCAAACTACTTTAGATAGAGGCCGCGCGATGCGATTCGCTAGCCCGGGTGTTAAGTCGGACTCGTGTATGACAATGGGAATTCGACAAACCCATGCGGCCAGAACAACTGGGACGGCGACAAACCCTCCTTTCGAAAAAATTACATCAGGATGGATACGCATCAAGTGAAAGCAGGATTCAATAAACCCGCGAACTATAATGAACGGTATAAGAAAATTTGACCAAGAAAAGAAACGCCTTAGGCGGGTTGTTGGAATCGCAATAAAAGGGACACCAATTTTCGAGGCAATTTCGCGCTCTATTCCCCCATGAGAACCAAAGTACGTAACGTACCAACCTTCTCTCAAACATTTCATAATTACCGGTATAGAGGGAACGACATGGCCAGATGAACCTCCACCAGTAAAAACGATCTTAATCAAATGTGATTGCATTGCCCCGTTTGGCTAGAATCTTTCAGAATACGCATCTCGGATATCAGAAATGACTAAAATCCGATCCTCGGAATCGCTCTCATCAACAACAGTCCATTGGCATTCGTGACCTGCTCCCCAACTTAGTACGAGTATGATATAGAGTCTGGGGTTAAAAAGCTGTCTGCAAATCTGTTCGGTGTCAGGTAGCCAAGCGAACTGTGCGGCCGTTCGGCGTTGTATTCCTGACGCCA
>JACCWK010000135.1 GCA_013697655.1 Nitrosospira sp. | reverse complement strand
TATCCATCCTGGGCGTTGATGTAGTCTTTGGAACCTCCATCTTGCCAGCAATGGCAGCGCCCAACTCAATTTTTATCCGTCAGATGAAAATAATTCCGCTTAGCCTGTCCATTTTGCAAGAACCTCATGAGGCAACGCGGGAATTTTGAGATGTGCATTCGAAAACATTATCGCAAAGCCCGCAAGAAAGAAAAAAAGCCAATTCTGGATGAGTTTTGCGCCAATTTCGACTACCATCGCAAATACGCTATCAATCGGTCACGTTCGCCCGGAATGGGCGGTCACGATAAACCGGAAACCCAGCTATTGCCTTCTGAAGAAGGTTGAGTTGGAGATGCTGCCGCCACGATTCTCCGATGATGACTCTGAATTGCATGCGAAATGACTGATTATCACGACACCCTGGACACCCTCAATCATTACGCCCCGCTTTCGGACAAGCTGAAGAACCTGCACGAAGCGCTTAATAAGCGCTTCGAGTTCATAGACCGTGTGGCGGTGACGATCTACGATTCTAAAACAGATGATCTCAAGACCTTCATCCACAGCAGCGGCGGAGCCCATCCGCTTGCTCAGTATCAAGCCAAGCTGAGCGAAGCCCGGTCGCTACAGGAGGTCCGGGAAAGCGGCAAACCGCGTGTTATCAATGATCTGTCCGTGTTCGCCGGCGGCTCGCACGAACATACCCGGCGCATCGCAGCGCAGGGCTATGGCGCGAGTTACACCATGCCGATGTATTTCAACGGCGATTTCTTCGGATTCGTTTTTTTTGACTCTTACCGCAAGAACGTTTTTGACGAAGAGGTGTTGCGCTTCCTGGATGTGTTTGCCCATCTGATTTCGTTGGTCGTGGTGGGCGAGCTCACCTCGATCCGTACGCTGATTTCCACTGTCCATGCCGCGCGCGACTTCGCCAACTTGCGCGATACGGAGACCGGCACTCACCTCGACCGCATGTCGCGCTATGCCCGAATCGTGGCAAGAGAATTGGCACCAAAATACGGCTTCGACGACGAATATGTCGAGCATGTGTTTTTATTCTCGCCTTTGCACGATATCGGAAAAATCGGCATTCCAGACAGCGTCCTGCTTAAAGCCGGCTTGCTCGACGCGGATGAGCGGAAGGTCATGAAAACGCACCCCCAAAAGGGCCGTCAGCTCATCGATAGCATGCTGCACGATTTTGGATTGGAATCCTTCGAATATCTCAACATTCTGCGCAATATCGCGGAACACCACCACGAAACCCTGGACGGAGAAGGCTATCCCCACGGCCTGCGCGGCGGCCAGATTCCCATGGAATCACGCATCGTTGCCGTAGCGGACGTATTCGATGCCCTCACCAGCCAGCGTCCCTACAAGGAAGCGTGGAGCATGGACGACGCTTTCCAGGAATTGCATAAGCTTGCCGGCAGCAAGCTCGACCCGGATTGCGTCGAGGCGCTCATCAAGAACCGGGCGCAACTGGAAGAGATCAGGGATCGCTTCCAGGAAGACTCTTTCTCATGAGCCGGATGGGGGACGCCCAGGATCGGCCTTTTTCCGCGTACAGTCCGCCAAAGCGTTCTTCTGGCGCGTTCCAGTCGATTCTTGCCCACCCGCGCCGGTACAGAACTTGGCGTTGGTCCAGCATTTGTTCCAGGCGCATCCAAAAACGAATATCTGGGCGCATTAGACAGGTATTTCAGGGGCGACTCAAGTAACAGATTGATTTAAAATGAATAGAAAATTCAGAGGGTTTGTGGCTTACAACCCAAACTCGGCTCAAGCACCCTAAGCCGATGTAGTCTGTTGACGCCATGATTATATCTAGAATCCAAATATCCCTATTTTTACTACTCCTGCTGGCGACCCTTTTATTAAGTGCCGAAGTCAGTGCTTTGCCTTCTTTTACACGCCAGACGGGCGAGCCGTGCACCACCTGCCATGTGCAGGCCTTTGGGCCAGGTTTAACCCCCTGAGGGTAGAAATTTCAAGTTAAATGGTTATAGCCTGAATTTTGCATAAAAAGGGTAGATTCTATCGTAAGTATTTGATATAATTGCAGTTGTCTAGACGGCAACTTGTAAAACACAAACGGAATCTACCCATGTCGAATTCTACCCCATCCCAACTTCGTTTTGACCCTTCCGCTGGTTTTACCATTCGTGCTGACTTT
>JACCWK010000134.1 GCA_013697655.1 Nitrosospira sp. | reverse complement strand
TATCCATCCTGGGCGTTGATGTAGTCTTTGGAACCTCCATCTTGCCAGCAATGGCAGCGCCCAACTCAATTTTTATCCGTCAGATGAAAATAATTCCGCTTAGCCTGTCCATTTTGCAAGAACCTCTTAATAGAGCACTTGCCCGAAAAAAATGGGATGACCTTTAAGCTCTCCGCTGATTCATTGGTGGATAGTATCTTATTAAACCGAGATTCAAAACTACCATCTTGCAGGCTAAGGAACTCCGAAAATAGCCGTGAGAATTCCAGCACACCGTTGAGTCTCTCAGGTACGATTTTTGTAATTTAAAAATTTGCGGGAGCGTGGCATAAAGATACGATTTCCGCTTAATGCCCACGCTCGATTCAACTTCATAAGATTGTCAGCGAATAACGGCTTTCATTATAAGGGCGAGAAAGATGAACCCGAAGCCTTATGGTATATAATCCAGTTAAAAAGAACATTCATATAAATGCCTCGGACTTACTTAGAAATGTGAATGGCCCCGGATAATTCTAAATTATTTGCACAACAAGTTGATAGGATAGAGAAGCCTCTCAAAATAGAGGAAACGAATCCTTTTAATTCGTTTGTCGCCAGTTCGAACGTGGGTCGGTCTACCAAAGCTTAGCGTGAAAATCCCCCCCTTACCCTTGCGCGCAGAGCCCTACGTTGCCCCCGCTTGGCTTCGGGGAGGCCATGCGCAAACTATTTATCCCTATCTGTTGACACGACCTTCGATAACTTACCGGCGTGAGCGCTGGGAACTGGAGGATGGCGATTTCATCGATATCGACTGGCTGGATAATCCTACCAATGCACCACTGGTGATACTGTTTCACGGGCTTGAGGGGGGGTCATGCAGCCATTACATCCTCAGTATCATGACCATGCTCCGGGATCTGGGCTGGCGTGGCGGGGTAGTACATTTTCGCGGCTGTTCCGGGTGGCCCAACCGGTTGCCACGCGCCTATCACGCCGGTGATTCAACAGAAATCGATTGGATACTTCGCCGGATAAGTCGACAAAAAAAAATGTCGGGTTCCGGAGCGCCTCTTTATGTAGTGGGTGTATCACTGGGCGGGAATGCCTTCCTGAAGTGGCTGGGCGAACAAAATAAACAAGCCTGTGAACTGATCGACGGCGCCGTAGCAGTTTCCGTCCCCTTGGATCTGGCCGCTGCAGGAAGCGCTTTGGCATCAGGTTTCAACCTGCTCTATACCCGCCACTTTCTCGATACGCTGAAGCGCAAAGCTCTGCAAAAACTTTCTCGCTTTCCCCATTTATTTGACGCTGCCGCAGTGGCCGCATGCACAACGTTATATCAATTCGACAACCTCGTGACCGCCCCGCTGCATGGATTTCGAGATACTGAAGATTATTGGAATCAGTCCAGTAGCAAGTCATGGCTCAAGCACATAGAGGTGCCCACGCTCATCATCAATGCCTTTAACGATCCTTTCATGCCGCCGTCTGCGTTGCCTGGGCCGGATGATGTGTCACCCGCAGTCACCCTGGAATTTCCCGAACAGGGAGGACATGCCGGATTTTTGAATTCGCCATTTCCCGGAAAGCTGACATGGCTGCCTGAAAGAATAATTAGTTTCTTTGGAGAGCAGGGGACAGAGTTGCTGCACAGTCCGCAAATCAGCCTGCCCGAACTCCGAATGTCTTAGGCTATGGTCTATACGGACGAACCGTGCAGAAATTTCAAAGCATATTCTGTCAACTCTCCAGTATTTCCGCCGCGCGATGCAATCGTCTTTTACATCGCGGGGGGGGAAAAGCTTGGGAACTTTCAATGGGTGTAAAATTGAGGCAGGTTTTTGGTATCGAGCTGACAGGTTGAGCCATGAGATTGAGCTGGATCGCAACCGAGAAACCGTAACAAGTCCACCTCGGGACGTCTTCCTGGCAATATCTGGGCTTATTCGGGTTTCTAGCTATTAACTCCCGATATTGCATCCGCATCACTACCCCATGACGACATCTCCCACCTTTATCCACCTGCGCCTGCACAGTGAATATTCCATTGTAGACGGCATCGTGCGTATCGACGATGCAGTGGCAAAAGCGGTATCCGATCGCATGCCAGCGCTGGCGCTTACCGATCTTTCCAATCTCTTCGGCCTGGTGAAATTTTATCAGGAAGCGCGTGACAAAGGCATAAAGCCGATAATCGGCTGCGATGTCTGGATAACCAATGAAGATGATCGGGACAAACCCGCGCGTATCTTACTGTTGTGCCAGTCTTACTCTGGCTATCTGCTGTTATGCCGGCTGCTGTCACGCGCCTATCGTGAAAATCAGCGCCAAGGGCGCGCCGAAATTAAAAAATGCTGGTTCTCGGAAAATGGAAATGGGACGACGGGGCTTATTGCCTTGTCCGGCGCGAATCTTGGCGATATCGGCGTGATGTTGATGCAGAACAATCTATTTCAGGCAGAAACGCGGGCACGAGAGTGGGGGGATTTGTTCCCGGGCCGTTTTTATATCGAAGTTCAGCGAATAGGACATACCAACTCCGAGACCCTTGTGCAACGGTCATTAGTGGTCGCATCCCTTTTGCGTCTACCGGTGGTGGCGACACAATCGGTGCAGTTTCTGAATCCCGACGATTACAAGGCACATGAGGCGCGAGTCTGTATCGCAGAAGGTTACGTTTTAGGCGATCGCCGCCGTCCAAAGAATTGCACAGAGGAGCAATATTTCAAGACCCAAGCGGAAATGGCGACATTATTTGCTGACATCCCCGCCGCGCTCGCCAACACCGTGGAGCTTTCCAAACGCTGCAATCTTATCCTTGAATTGGGGGTCAACCGCCTTCCATTGTTTCCAACCCCCAACAATGAGAGCCTGGAGCTATATTTGCGCAGCCAGGCAGCGGCGGGTCTGGAAGAGCGTATGAAAGCGCTCTTTCCCAACGCCGCCGCGCGTGATGCCCAGATGCAAAAATATCGCGCCCGGCTGGATTTCGAGGCTGCCACCATCGTGCAAATGGGGTTTGCCGGCTATTTTCTCATCGTCGCCGATTTCATCAACTGGGCCAAGCATAATAGTGTGCCCGTGGGGCCGGGCCGAGGTTCTGGCGCGGGTTCGCTGGTCGCTTACTCGCTCGGTATTACGGACCTCGATCCGCTTCGTTACGATTTGCTATTTGAGCGTTTTCTCAATCCGGAGCGGGTTTCCATGCCTGACTTTGATATTGATTTCTGCCAGGAGGGGCGGGAACATGTGATCGAATATGTAAAACAGAAGTATGGCGCCGAGAGCGTTTCTCAAATTGCCACGTTCGGCACTATGGCGGCAAAGGCAGTGGTGCGCGATGTTGGGCGGGTCCTGGATTTGCCCTACAATTTTGTCGATCAACTGGCGAAGCTGGTGCCATTTGATCTCGGCATGACTTTGAAAAAAGCGCGTGAAGAGGAACCGCAACTGAATCATCGCGCACAAACGGAAGAAGAGGTCCGCAATCTGCTGGAACTGGCTGAACGTCTTGAAGGGCTCACGCGCAACGTTGGCATGCACGCAGGCGGAGTGTTGATCGCATCGGGCAAAATTACCGATTTTTGCCCGGTCTATTGCACGGATTCGGGTGATTCGGTAATAAGCCAGCTGGATAAGGATGATGTGGAGAAAATCGGGTTGGTGAAGTTCGATTTTCTGGGATTACGAACACTGACCATTCTCGACTGGACCGTCAGATATATCAGGCAGCGAGATCCAAAGGCGGCAGAGAAGGAAGCGGGGCAACCCGCAAGTGCCATTCAGGGGATTACAGAATCCGCCATTGGGACTTCCGAATCCTTTTGTCTCGAGAACCTCCCTCTGGACGATCCGGCTACGTATGCTTTACTGCGACAAGGCAACGCCGTTGGAGTGTTCCAGTTCGAATCACGCGGCATGAAAGACCTGTTGCAGAAAGCCAGGCCCGACCGCTTTGAAGACATCATCGCATTAGTGGCATTGTACCGTCCTGGACCAATGGCGCTGATTCCCGAATTTACTGAACGGAAGCACGGCAAGCGCGTTGAATACCTCGACCCCCGCCTGAAGCCCATCCTTGAGCCGACTTATGGCGTGATGATTTACCAGGAACAGGTGATGCAAATCGCGCAGGTGATAGGCGGTTACAGTCTCGGCAGCGCCGATCTGCTTCGGCGGGCAATGGGCAAGAAAAAGGTTGAAGAAATGGCTCTGCACCGCGATATTTTTGTCGCCGGCGCCACCAGGAACGGCCTGACAGAACGCACTGCGGCCGAGCTTTTTAGCCTGATGGAAAAATTTGCAGGCTACGGATTCAACAAGTCTCACGCAGCCGCTTATGCCTTGATCGCGTTTCAGACGGCCTACCTCAAGACACATTATTCCGCTGAATTTATGGCCGCCACCTTGTCCGCCGATATGGACGATACGGATAAGGTGCATGCATTTTTCGAGGACAGCGTTAACAATGGTCTTAATATTTTGCCGCCTGACATCAACCTGTCCAGCAACCGCTTTGTTCCTGTAGACGGTAAAACCATACGATATGGCTTAGGTGCGATAAAAGGAACGGGGGAATCGGCGATCGCCGCGATTATCAAGGCGCGCAATCAAGGAGGGCCATACACCGACTTGTTCGACTTCTGCCGCCGGGTAGACAAACGCATTGTCAATCGCCGCGTGGTTGAATCACTCATCCGTGCCGGTGCGTTCGATTCCGTCAATACTCATCGGGCTGGCGTGCTGGCATCGGTAGGTATCGCACTCGAATCTGCCGAGCAAGCGGGGCGGGCCGTTAATCAAGTGAGCTTGTTTGGCGAGTGTCAAGACCCAATTGAGCAATCGAGCTTGATCAACGTGCCGCCATGGGTGGAAAAGGAAAAACTGAAAAATGAAAAAATGGCTTTGGGATTCTATTTAAGCGGACATCCCTTCAATGCTTATGCGGAAGATCTGAAAGATTTTGTACGCACTCGATTGGATCGATTGAATCCCCAACGGGAACCGCAACTTCTCGCGGGCATCATATATGCTATACGCACACAGGTAACTCGACGCGGCAGAATGGGAGTGATCGTGCTGGATGACGGCAAAGCACGTGTAGAGTTGGTTGTGTACAGTGAATTATTCGAGTCCGTCCGAGCCTCCCTGAAAGAAGATCAGTTGCTTCTGGTAGAGGCTAAAGTAAATACCAAGGGGGGCGATGACGAGTACGGCAACGGATTGCGTATCTCTGCCGACCAGCTATATGATCTCGACGACGCTCGTTCACGCTACGCCAAGCGCATGGAGCTCTATTGCGACGGCCTAGCAAGCGTCGTTAGATTAAGAGAACTTCTTGCGCCCTATCGCAACGTTGTTAAGACCAGTAATGGGAGCCAGCCTAAAGGCAACAATTGGTGCTGCCCCGTACTAGTGGTTTATCGCAATCCAAGTGCCATTTGCAAACTTGAACTGGGGGATGCATGGCGAGTCAATCTCCAGGATAACTTGCTTCAATCTTTGTATACACACTTCAAGGCAGAGAACGTCAGAATAATTTATTGATGTGTTTCATGCCGGCTTTACACTATATTTCTATAGATTCCTCCAAGCGATCCCTTTGTCCTGTTAGCAACAAATAGAATTGTCCGGTTTGGTAGCAAATAGAGTGTCCGCTTTCTAACGCATCGAATTATGGATTCGATTCAGTGCGCGGCTGTGGCGGCGGATTTACGCCACAACCTTATTTT
>JACCWK010000085.1 GCA_013697655.1 Nitrosospira sp. | reverse complement strand
GTGCGGAGCTTGTTTTCGCATGATGCCTGATTTGCTCCGCAACTTTCCAAGGAGATACTGAGCCGTTATGCCGGCTATTCCATCGGCTATGTCCTCGGCCATTCCATCCGTCGATGTGGTGATTCCACGGCTATCATTGTCCATCGCCCTGGCTACATACAACGGTGAGCGTTATATCGCCGAACAGATCGAGAGTATTCTCCGCCAGACCCGGCTACCGGACGAGTTGGTGGTATCCGATGACGCCTCGGTTGATACAACACGAGCTATCGTACTGGATTTCGCCCGGCATGCGCCTTTTCCCGTGCGGCTCCAGGCAAACATCGAGCGCCTAGGCTCGACACGTAACTTCGAAGCGGCCATACGCGGCTGCGGCGGCGACATTATTTTCCTGTGCGATCAGGACGATGTCTGGTATCCGAATAAGATTGCTCTCATCGAAGAGCGCTTCATAAACAACCCGGCGGCGGGTATTGTATTCACCGATGCCGATGTGGTCGATCAGGATTTACATCCGTTGAGGTTGCGGCTATGGAAAGCGGTACGGTTCAGTTTGGCAGAGCAGGCTGAAGTTGCGGCCCAAGGTGCGTTTTCCGTACTGCTTAAACGTTTTACGGTAACTGGCGCAACCATGGCGTTTCGCTCTTCTTACCGCGACCTCGTCCTTCCCATCTCTGACTTATGGGTACACGATGGCTGGATCGCACTGCTCATTGGCGCTGTATCACAACTGGTGGCCCTCCCGACCCCATTGATCGGTTATCGTCAGCACAGTGCCAATCAGATTGGCATACCGCGCCGCGGCAGGAATCACGGAAAAACCTGTGCTGTGATTCATGGACCCCAGGTTCTCCGTTATGAAGCGGCGCTAACACGCCTGCGAGAATTTGCCGATCGCCTCCCTGGAAGCAGGCAGAATATTCATCGTCTGGACGAGACGCTCGCGTTCCTGCGCGCACGCGCTGCGTTGCCCGACACTCGCTGGCGCCGGTTGCCAGGTGCCCTGCGTGAACTGGCTGCGCTGCGTTATCACCGTTATGCCAAAGGATTAAAGAGTTTTCGCAAGGATTTGTTACGTTAGATTGATTGCCTGTCATCGTCCTGAAACGCTATCTTATTCAGCCAGATGGAATTATCCAGACTAGATCGGCTTATCTTCCGGGCCTTATGAAAAAAACTGCGTACTGGCATATTAAAACGATAGCAAAGGATCTCAAGTACCTGCGCGATATATCATTTTATTCTCTCAAAAAGAGAGAGCCATGCGAGAAGCCTGCGATACGATATTCAGAATGGGGAAATTTGGCGCCACGTTATGACAAGCCTGTATGCTTTTTCTGCAGTTATGATAAAGAAAACACTATCAGAGAAAATGTCTACCATTATCTCAACGAGCTTCTACTGGCGGGGTTTGATATTGTATTTATCAGCTCAAGCGATACCATCCTGGATGCAGATCTGAAGAAGCTATCGGCATGCTGTATAAGAGTAATAGTCAGGGAGAATAGAGGGTACGATTTTTATGGATGGAAAACAGGATTGCAAGAGTATTCTCAATATAATTTGCATAGCGCAGTGCTTTTGGCCAACGATAGCGTTCTTGGACCATTTTTCAGCCTCAGGGATATAATTGCGAAGCTCGAAAATCATGATGCTGATATTGTTGGAATGACCGACTGTCCACGCTACTATCCGCACTTGCAATCATATTTTCTTTATTGTAAAAAATCCGTAATTGCCTCTGATGAGTTCATCGGCTTTTTTAACCGCGTTGATGTTCTAGGGTTCAAGATGGCAGTAATAAGAAAATATGAAATCGGCTTTTCCCGATTGCTTGGTCATCGATTTAAGCTCTCGGCGCTTTATAACCTGAAAAGTGTGCCGGATCGGCACCCGTATGCCGAGAGGCCGGAAAACTGGATCGACCCGACGCTCCATTTGTGGGAGCCTCTCATTACAGAATTAAAATTTCCGTTTCTCAAAAAAAGCATTTTAACCAGGAGGCGCGTAAACGTTAAAGAGATCACGGCGGCGCTCGCAAAGAGTGGTTCCCTTTGCGATGCCGCTATTCTGGCTGAATGGATTCAGCCGTATGAGTATTGATGGGCTTCGATCTTCTTTGAAGAATCGGCAGGCATTCAGTTCTCTACAGGACCCGTTTCCAGAACAACCACATGAGAATTAGCAGAGCACGTTTATGCATGAATTTTTCTTCTGCCAGCAGCCGAGAATATTTGTTTAAAAGAATAAACCGGATATTGTTGAGCTTTAATCCACCCGTTTCACCATTAAACCCATGGTCGCCAATATGTCTACATTTCTCATAAATATTTTGTCATGGATACTTGTGGCGCTTTATGGAATAAAAGGCGGCTACACAAAAGTAAACGTCAAGGGTCAGTCAATACGTATCGCAGTTGATAATTTGCGGACTCTGCAACGTGCAAAAACTTATTCCATTAAAGAACCGGATACTCTGGATTGGCTGGACAGCTTTGAACCCGATTCGTGCTTTTTCGATTTAGGCGCAAATATAGGCCAATATTCCTTATACCCCGCAAAAAAATTCGGAAATAAAATACAGGTATATGCTTTTGAGCCTCAGTGCATCAATTATTACCTGCTTAACCGGAACATATATCTAAATAAACTTGATAAGACTATTGCAGCTTATGGGGTCGCCATATCTGGAATCAGCGGATTTTCTAAGTTATATATTCCTAAATTCATCGCGGGCGGAAACCGTTCCCAGTTTGGAAAAGAAGATTTGAATACCATGAAAAGACCCGCTAGCCATATTCAGGGTATGTTCAGCGTAACGTTAGACGATTTATGCAGCAAGTGGGGATTGCCTTGTCCCAATTACATCAAGATTGATGTCGATGGCATCGAGATTGCCATTATTAAAGGTGCCGAAAATACTTTAAAAAATCCAAATCTAAGGTCTGTTATTGTCGAATTGGGGACAACTGAAGAGCAGGAGGAAGCGGTGAAATTGATGGAACAAGCAGGCCTCGAAGTGAAATTCAAAACAACCAGAAACTGGGGCGAAACATGTTTTATATTTGAAAGGCGCAAAGTAACTTCCGCATAGACGTTCCGTGGAATATGGTTGGTAACTTGGCAATATATTCGGAGCGTTCCCTGACGTAGCGCACCAAATTTCGATACTTATTTTCAGAGAAGATGCAAATATCTGCCTGTCATCTGCTCGAGACTATCCGCTGCTCCCTTCTGACCATCTCGTTTATTATGTCCTGAAATTGTTTTCTGGCTTCATTCTCGATGAAGAGCTGCCCTGCAAATCTAAGAATCCAGAGATTGGGAACAATATTTGCATGGTAAATGATGCGGGTTTGGTTACCCTCAGGTAATAGTTGAGTCGTTTCTTCCATTGAGCGCATATTGCCGCTAATCATGCGTTCCTGAATTTTATTAAAAGGAGACAAATTTATTTTCCGCACTGATTCAAATGAAAAAGTAAAAAAGCCGAATTTTGTTGCACCCTTTTGGGCGACCTGCAAGTGGTTGCCGGTTCTATGGGTGACTTTACTGGACTGGATGCCAGTTATGAAGTTGGGTATATTATCGAAGTCCGTTAAAACTGCCCACGCCTGATGGGGCATGACCGGCACGGTAAAACTCGCATCCACGATAATTTGCTCGCCGTCATTCTGTATTTTGACATTAATACCCTGATGGCGGCGTTCAGCAGCAAGGTCGGCTTGATTTACCGTTGATACTTTGATGTTTTTCGACCATTTTTCCTCTTCAGCCAACACAGCATTGCAAAAAAACAGGACGAACAGAAGTGCGATTGGCCTAACAGGAATTTTTTTCATTAAAGTGCGACTATAAATCCTGCTGAAGACAAGGCATTGAATGCCCCGTGGACACGATTGTCTGAATAACGGCATGTTCCGGGGGAAACCGGCTATAGGAGTAGCGCCCTCGTCGGTTTAACCGGAACCACAGTAGGTTATCGTACTGCAACATGATCTTTATGAAAAGTATATTTTGTACTACTTGATCACATCGATTCCTTCCGGCTCTTTTCCATATCTTCTGGAACGGCTGCAATAAAACATGAGCACCCGGGAATGATTATCGAGCGACTTATGGGTGGACGCCAATGCCGCACGCGTATCTCGTCATGAGCGGTTGATTGAATTACCGACTGCTGGGCTTCGCGCCTATACTCGAAGGAATCGTACCGGTCCTTTAACCGGTTTCATTATTTTGCACTATATAGATGAGCACCAGGAGGAAACAGACCACGAAGCGGAAAGCTGATTCCTGACCATTCCAGTTCGGGGATTGCCACATGCAAAACCATTCTCCCCCAATCACCATAAAGCCAAAGAACCACAAGGTAAAACCGGAAGACAGGCCCAGAATAGATAAAAATTTTGCTTTATTAAATGTCAAAGTATCACTCTTGATATGCTTAAGTAAGTGCAATGCACCTAATAGACATAGTATGGCAACTGCAAATTCCCAAAAAATTATGAGTGCATAGGCTATAGAGTGCAGCAGGGGCTCAGTAATCGCCCGATACTTCACCATGTTATCGGGAAAAACGGTATCCATCGACATTACATGCTGAACAAAAAGGAAATTTGACTGGTAATCCACAACATTATTAAAGGCAACCACCAAAGCCAGACAGCCTATGCCGACTATCAGGAGAATCTTGCTTGCGCGAATCGGTAGAGATTTTTCCATTATTTCAAACTCCGCCCAGTGAACTCCAGCGCATCCCCCGCAAGGAACAGCCTCTTCTTTTTTTCTAATATAGTCCATGGAGCGCCTATTGATGAGTCGGCGCTTGCGCCTTGCTTTCGGTTTTACGCACACCGAGAACATTCAGTGTTGCCAGCGCGACCTGCAGGCCAAGAACTGCGAATGCCTCGGCGTGCCAGCCCCAGACAACCCACATGACGTTGCTCAGAAGCGAAAGCAAAAATCCAGAATGACGCTTGCCTTTGGATTGAGACGTCAGCAGCCACACGGCAAGTATATTAATCACCATCGCAGGCCATTGTATTAGGGAAAAATAGTCCATATCAGTTTTAAATTCCTTACAGAAATATATTTTGCAAAATGGCGGCAAGCTCCTGTTTCGTCATCTTTCGATTATTTCCCCACCTGACCATTGCCGTTTTCGAAGAATGGAGTTCTATGATAAGTCGTTCCGTGCGTAATCGCACATACAAATGATCAAACGTAAACTATCATTTTTTTATATGCCTCTAAACCATTTTCAGTTTTATCTGAGTATGCGTCAGGCAAGCGTTGAGGAGGCGTAATGGCAACTCTGCTTCCCATTCCCGCCGGTTGAAGCGGTAACAGAACTCATTGAGATAC
>JACCWK010000010.1 GCA_013697655.1 Nitrosospira sp. | reverse complement strand
GGCACAGGATGCCTCTGTGCCAAATCGCTCCTGCCAATCCAGCAGGTTCAGCTCTGCGGTCTTCATGACTCAACTCCTTATATCGTTGATCTCAATGAATTTGAGCAGATGAGGCTGAAAATGGTTCATAAGCATATTCCTTTATGACAATAAAACAAGCCCTGATCAGCGTCTCCGATAAGACCGGTATTGTCGAACTTGCGTGCGAGCTGCACAAGTTTGGGATAGCTATCCTTTCCACTGGCGGTACTGCCAAGTTGTTGAAAGATGCGGGCCTGACCGTGACCGAAGTGGCGGACTATACGGGTTTTCCCGAGATGCTCGACGGACGTGTCAAAACGCTGCATCCCAAAATTCATGCTGGCATTCTGGCACGAAAGGATTCGCCTGAGCATATGGCTGCGATAGACAAGGCATCAATTCCATCGATCGGGCTGGTAGTGGTGAACCTTTATCCCTTCCGCGAGACTGTAGCCCGCCTCGATTGCAGCCTGGACGACGCCATCGAAAACATCGACATCGGCGGCCCGACCATGGTACGAGCCGCAGCAAAGAACTATAAGAGTGTAGCGGTTGTGACTGATCCGGGGGATTACAAGCTGCTGCTGGAAGAGATGGAATCCTCCAACGGCGCGGTGGGGCAGGAATTTCGTTTCCGTCTCGCCTGCAAAGCGTTTTCCCATACCGCCGCTTACGATAGCGTCATCAGCAATTACCTCACCTCAATCGTTCCTGATGAAGAAGGGGGAAAGCGTAAGGCATTTCCCGAGCGCCTTAATCTGAATTTCAGCATTGCCCAGCATTTGCGTTACGGGGAAAATCCCCATCAGCAAGCATCCTTCTACCGCGAGCTTGCATCTGCTCCCGGCAGCTTCGCCAGCTATACTCAGCTACAGGGCAAGGAGTTGTCCTACAACAACATCGCTGATGCGGATGCCGCGTGGGAATGCGTCAAAACCTTTGATCTTCCTGCCTGCGTCATCCTCAAGCATGCCAACCCCTGTGGCGTGGCTGTCGCCGACACGCCGCTCGCGGCGTATCAGTTGGCGTTTGGCACCGATTCTACTTCCGCTTTCGGCGGCATTATCGCTTTCAATCGTTTGCTGGATGGTCCTGCGGCTGAAGCAGTGATTAAACAATTTGTCGAAGTAATCATCGCGCCGGAATTAACCAGCGAAGCAAAACAGATTCTGGCCCGAAAAACCAATGTGCGCGTGTTGACCCTGCCGTTGCTGGCAGGTGGCAATGCCTTTGACTTCAAACGAGTAGGTGGCGGATTGCTGGTGCAAACCCCGGACACTCTCAACGTCACTGCTGCCCAACTGAAGGTGGTGACCAACAAGCAGCCGACATCGCAACAATTGCAGGATTTGTTGTTTGCCTGGCGCGTAGCGAAATTCGTTAAATCCAATGCTATTGTGTTTTGCGCAAATGGCCGGACCCTGGGTGTGGGCGCGGGACAAATGAGCCGGGTGGATAGCGCCCGCATTGCTTCGATCAAAGCCCAGAATGCGGGGCTTGCGCTCGCCGGTTCGGTTGTAGCCTCGGACGCGTTTTTTCCGTTTCGCGATGGGTTGGATGTAGTAGTGCAGGCGGGCGCCACGGCAGTCATTCAGCCGGGCGGCAGCGTGCGGGACGAAGAAGTTATTGCTGCTGCGGATGAGCAAAGTGTGGCGATGGTGCTGACTGGCGTGCGGCATTTCAGACATTGAACATTTGCCAGGAGCTGTTCTTTCCGTGACGATATTAATCGCGAATTATTCGCGTCTTTGAGTACAAATCCCTGATATGAAATTACTTGTAATCGGCGGTGGTGGCAGGGAACACGCTTTGGCGTGGAAACTCCTCCAGTCGTCGCGCCCCATGCGTCCCATAAAAGTATTTATTGCCCCCGGCAACGCCTGCACATCGCTGGAAGACGGCATTGAGAATCTATCCATTACAGCGATTCCGGAGCTGGTGGAATTTGCCAGAAAGGAGTCCATCGCATTTACGATCGTCGGCCCCGAAGCGCCTTTGGCGGCTGGCATCGTCGATGCTTTCCGCGCTGCGGGGCAGAAAATTTTTGGCCCTACCCGGCAAGCTGCGCAGCTGGAAGCGTCCAAGGATTTTTCCAAGGCTTTCATGCTGCGGCATGGCATTCCCACCGCCGCCTATGCGACTTTCAGCTCCCCTGCTGAAGCCCATCAATATCTGGAACAAAAGGCCGCACCCATCGTCATCAAGGCAGATGGCCTGGCTGGCGGTAAAGGGGTAGTAGTCGCAATGACGCTGGCAGAGGCCCATGCGGCAGTGGATGCAATGCTGGTTGAAAACAGTGTTGGTGATGCGGGTCCGAAAATCGTGATCGAGGATTTCCTGGAAGGCGAAGAAGCCAGCTTCATTGTTATGGCCGATGGCCGCCATGTTTTGCCGCTTGCCACGAGCCAGGATCACAAGCGGCTCAAGGACGGCGATCAGGGACCCAATACGGGCGGAATGGGTGCATATTCTCCTGCACCGGTAATCACGCCTACTTTACACGCCAAGATAATGCGCGAGGTGATCCACGCGGCAATGAATGGCATGGAAAAAGAAGGCGAAGGTTATACCGGTTTTCTTTATGCCGGATTGATGATTGCACCGGATGGGAGTATCAAGGTGCTGGAGTTTAATTGCCGCATGGGCGACCCTGAAGCCGAGGTCATCATGTTGCGCTTGAAAAGCGATCTTATAACCCTGGTGGAGCATGCGCTGAACGGTACGCTCGACAAGGCGGAGGCCGAATGGGATCGACGTACCGCCTTGGGAGTGGTGATGGCGGCTCATGGCTATCCGGACTCGCCCCGTAAAGGGGATGTAATAAATGGTTTGGCAAAACTCACGACTACGTCAGCATCCGAAAAAGATTTTTACGTATTCCATGCGGGCACAACTCTGGATGAAGAAAACCGCAAGGAAATCGTAACCGCGGGTGGGCGTGTGTTATGCGTGACCGCCTTAGCCGATGGAGTCAAGCTGGCGCAGCGCCGCGCCTACGAAATTGCAGAACAAATCCATTTTGAGGGTTGCCAGATGCGGCATGACATTGGGCATTGGGCCATAAAGCACCTTCGAAAATAGTCTTGAAGAGACATACCCCTTAGTCGGGTTGTTGCAGGCTATCAGGGCCGGACTATTATCGGGAGTTCGCATGAACACAGCGCAACAAGTTAAAGAATTTCTCACCGGCCTGCAAGGACGCATCGTCGAGCGCCTGGAAGAGGTGGATGGCAAGCGTTTTCAACGCGATAAGTGGGAGCGTCCTGAAGGCGGCGGTGGGTTAAGCTGCGTGATGGAAGGGGGCAACGTTTTCGAACGCGGCGGGGTAAATTACTCGCACGTTTTTGGCGGGGGGCTGCCCGCATCCGCGACTGCCGCGCGACCTGAGTTATCGGGGCGTTCATTCGAAGCGATGGGTGTCTCCCTTGTGTTGCACCCCCATAATCCTTATGCGCCGACCGTACATTTGAACGTGCGATTCCTGGAAGCATGCAAGGAAGGTGTCGAGCCGGTTTGGTGGTTCGGTGGGGGGATGGACCTGACGCCCTATTATGGGTTTGAGGAAGATGCCATACATTTCCACCAAACATGTAAAAACGCACTTCAACCGTTCGGTGGCGATTATCATCCGCGCTTTAAGAAATGGTGCGATGAATATTTTTACCTGAAGCACCGCAGGGAGCCGCGCGGTATCGGTGGTATATTTTTTGATGATCTGAGCAAACCGGATTTCGCGCCGTGCTTCAATCTGACCAAAAGTGTCGGCGACCATTTTCTGGCGGCCTATGTACCGATTCTGGAGCGCAACCTGAACAAGCCCTATGGTGAGCGCGAACGCGACTTTCAGGCATATCGCCGCGGCCGCTATGTTGAATTCAATCTGGTTTGGGATCGTGGAACTTTATTCGGTTTGCAATCGGGGGGGCGCACCGAATCCATCCTGATGTCGTTACCCCCCATCGTTAAGTGGCGCTATGACTGGAAACCCGAACCCGGCAGTGCTGAAGATAAGCTTTATACCGACTTTCTAATCAGTAAGGATTGGGTGTGATCCCATTGGGGATACTGTTAAACCGGCACCGTAGAGCTGGTCTATCTACGGGAAGAAGTCAAACTCAAGTTACCATGTATTCCATTGCGAATGGCTTGAATATACATTCGTCTTCGGTATCAGCCCGCTGAAAATACCTGCCTCCATTGACCGCTCTTTGATAACGCCAATATTACGCCACCGTTTTTTGTTATAGAATACGCAAAGAAGAGGGGGACGTAGCTCAGCTGGGAGAGCGTCGCGTTCGCAATGCGAAGGTCGGGAGTTCGATCCTCCTCGTCTCCACCAATTAGATGTTCCACCAAGTTCCAGGAAGTCCCAAAGGCCCGCACACAGCGGGCTTTTTTATTGATTCTGTGTGCTATCCTATCCCACCAAGTTCTATTGCATCCTAGGGTTAAAGGGGTATAAATCGGGGGTACATGATATACCCCCATAGCGATATACCCCCAAATGCCATTGACAGACACAGCTATCCGTAATGCCAAGTAAGGGCAGAATCGGCTCGCAAACACGCGGAATCAGAGCGACCAACCCCGCTTCGGCGGGTTTTCTTTGGCCTACTCTACCTTGGTTTCTGTGCGCCAATTGGAGAAGGCTGAACCTGCGACTGAACCGGCGGAATAGGGCTGGAACCAATCGCCGCACCTTGCTCCGTTGAATTAGAGACTCGCATTCTAGAGACTTCATTTTGCGAACCTTTCTGGCCGGACATGCTTCGGCCAGAGTTTGGCAGGGGCCGTTCTCCCACGTATTCGCCCGCTGGCGCCCCTCCCTCGCCTAAGCCGCCCACTTGTCCCGGACCGCCAATCTGCGCAAAAACAACACTAGGTATTCCACAAATCAGACCGGCGACCAAAATCGAGCATGTGGCGTTTCTCAATTTGAAGAAATGTTTCATGATATTTTCCATATTTATCCAGCAAATAGCTGTGCCTCAATGTTACTCCAGCCCGTTAAGTTGTTCCGTACGATTTCGAACGAAGTTACTGTCAAGTTAAGAGTCAGATACAAATCGGGTAACTGCCATATATAGAGAGATCGTCGCTCTAGCCCCTGCAGGGGATCGCACCGGTTCTGTCGCATTAAGTCTGTTGAGCCGGATTCGGATAAGCTAAGCTTCTTTCAAAAGAAGGGGTGACGCGACATGCCTGATATTATAGATAAGGCCCAATAAAGTATGAACTTTTGTTGAGTTCCATGATCGGATGGTGATGGAAAGAGAAAACGCAAGAAAGCAAACACTGGAGCAACTTCACGAGCGGCGCAAGCAAGTCGTGCGGTT
>JACCWK010000009.1 GCA_013697655.1 Nitrosospira sp. | reverse complement strand
ATGCATACCAGGATAACATCCAGTGGGAATCGCATCCTTCTAATATCAGGCATGTCGCGTCACCCCTTCTTTTGAAAGAAGCTTAGCTTATCCGAATCCGGCTCAACAGACTTAATGCGACAGAACCACCTCTGTTCCCGTATTAGTCGCCTCAAGCATTTACCCTACGGAAAAATTCATCAAAGTACTTTTGAGCAACCTGGAGCAGGCTAGCGAAAACAATAGGTCAGTTGTAGTAATATCGTGCTTCTTAAACGTAATAAATTTTTAGCCGGGTCTTCCTTGACGAATAACAAAGCAACTGCTCCGTCGAGTGCAGGCTTGCCGAAATCACGTTTAACTAAACGCGATAAGTCCGCTGGCGAAATCGGCTCTTTCGCTCTTTCGCTCTTTCACTAATAGCCAATGCTTCCTTCACTTGATAGAATTGAGGTTTCCCTTAAGTTAATCAGTTCACTACATTCAGGATCAATGATGACCAACAAAAACTTCTGTCCCGCCAAAAAAATCGGTACGTTTTATCCCCCGCAACGTGTTTTGATGGGACCAGGGCCGTCGGATACCCATCCGCGCGTATTATCCGCCATGGCCCGTCCGACGCTGGGTCACCTTGATCCTGTATTCACGGATATGATGGAGGAACTGAAAACCTTGCTGCGTTACGCCTTTCAGACCGCAAATCTGCTGTCTTTCCCCGTTTCGGGTCCTGGCTCGGTCGGGATGGAAATGTGTTTCGTCAATATGGTCAACCCCGGCGATAAGGTGATTGTATGCCGGAATGGCGTTTTTGGCGGGCGCATGATCGAAAACGTGCAGCGTTGTCGTGGCACGGCTGTGGTGGTGGAAGATAAATGGGGAGCGCCGGTTGATCCGCAAAAAGTGGAAGATGCATTGAAACAGAATCCTGATGCGAAGATCGTTGCTTTTGTCCATGCCGAGACATCCACCGGCGCGCTGTCGGATGCTAAATTACTGTGCGAAATCGCGCACCGCCATAACTGTCTTACCATTGTGGATACAGTAACTTCGCTGGGCGGCTCTCCCCTCAAGGTTGACGAATGGAAGATTGACGCGATCTATTCCGGCAGCCAGAAGTGCCTGTCGTGTCCGCCAGGTTTGTCGCCTATAAGCTTTTCAGAGCGTGTAGTGGAGTTAGTCAAGAACCGCAAGGGAAAAGTACAAAGCTGGTTTATGGATTTGAATCTGCTGCTGGGCTATTGGGGTACTACGCGCACTTATCACCACACCGCGCCCACCAACGCACTCTATGCGTTGCATGAGGCCCTGTTCATGCTGTACGAGGAAGGGCTGGAACATTCATGGGCGCGCCACCAGCGCAATCACACGGCACTGAAAGCAGGGCTGCAGACCCTCGGCATCGAGTATCTGGTGGAAGAGAAATCCCGCCTGCCGCAGCTCAACTCGGTGTATGTGCCGGAAGGCATCGATGAGAAGGAAGTCCGCCGCAGATTGCTCGCAGACTATAGCCTTGAAATCGGTGCGGGATTGGGTGACCTCGCCGGGAAGATCTGGCGCTTCGGCCTGATGGGTTATTCGAGTAAAATGGAAAATGTAATGCTATGCCTGAATGCGCTGGAGACGGTTTTCTCCGATATGGGCAAGAAGATTGAACACGGCGCGGCTGAATCGGCGGCTCATTACGCTTATGCAGCCAATCCGATGCCGGTGGAAAATAAAAGTGCTGCCAAGGCGGCCTGAGCTTCACAGTCAACAGACCAATTAAACGGGTACCCCGCTTCAATCGAAACGGGAGTCGCCTATAGCACGTTGGTTGTATAGCACTCGCTATTCCATTTCCAGATCAAGATAACTGCGCGAAGCCGATGAGTGAGCAACGAAGACAGTGCGAATAGCACGGCGAGACGTGAACGAAGAAGGCGACAAAGTGAGGGCTTGATGCGGGAATGGAATAAATTACAGTCCCAGTCGTTGCCAGATGGTCGTCGTCAACCCTGCTGAGTTAAGTGTATAAAAATGCAATCCCGGCGCACCCGCGCTGAGCAGGCGATCGCATAAATCGGTGACGATATCCAGTCCAAACGCACGTATTGATGCGCTGTCATCGCCATAACCTTCCAGTTTTTTCCTGATCCAGCGCGGAATTTCCGCACCGCAGGTATCCGAGAATCTCGCCAACTGGGAAAATTTGTTGATGGGCATAATTCCTGGCACGATCGGAACCCCGATACCCATTGCTTCACACGACTCAATGAAACTGAAATAGGCGTCCGCATTGTAGAAATACTGGGTGATAACGGAATCCGCTCCAGCCTCCACCTTGCGCTTGAAGTTCAGTAAATCATCCTCTGCCGAATTCGCCTGAGGATGATATTCAGGGTAGGATGCAACTTCGATGTGAAATGCATTACCGAATTCTTTGCGGATAAATCTCACCAGTTCATCAGCGTAACGGAATTCCCCCCCCTGCGCCATACCTGAGGGCAGGTCGCCTCGCAATGCGATAATGTGGCGGATGCCCTCATCGCGATAATTTTGCAACATGCTGCGAATGTTTTCACTGGTCGAACCGATACAGGAAAGATGGGGTGCAGCTGCATACCCCTCCGCTTGGATTTCCAGTACCGTTTCAAGAGTGCGATCGCGGGTGGAACCGCCCGCGCCAAATGTCACCGAAAAGAATTTTGGATTGAGTTGCGCCAATTGTCTGCGCGTAGCGCGTAACCTCTCTGTCCCTTCCGGCGTTTGCGGTGGAAAAAACTCAAAGCTGAAAGTGGGAGCGAATTTCTTCTGTGATTCCATCTTTTACTATTTCAGAGATGCGGAAAATAAAAAGGGGGGGTTAGCCATCTTTTATTCTCCTCCGCACCTTCTCCATCTTAGGAACCTCCTAATAAACCCGATTTTGCCAGCAGAGACGCGATGGCAGCCTTGGGGATAGGATGCTTCAAAGTGAGGGAAGCCAGCAAGCGCCTTACGGAGGACTTATTAAAGGTTCCTCAAATCAGTATCGATACATCGTCGGCTTGTATGGTCCGTTTTTATCCAGATTCAGATATTGCGCCTGCTCGTCGGTCAACTCGGTAAGCTTGACACCCAGTTTTTTGATATGCAGCCGCGCCACTTTTTCATCCAGATGCTTCGGCAGCACATAGACATTCTTTTCGTAGCTGGCGCCATTCTGCCAAAGCTCCATTTGTGCCAGCACCTGATTGGTGAAAGAACTGGACATGACAAACGACGGATGGCCGGTAGCGCAACCGAGGTTCACCAGGCGCCCCTGAGCCAGCACGATGATGCGGCGGCCCGTTGGAAAAATGACGTGATCCACTTGCGGCTTGATGTTTTCCCACTGGTATTTCTGGACAGAGGCGATATCTATTTCCGAATCAAAATGACCGATATTACAAACGATAGCCTGATCTTTCATTCTAAGCATGTGGTCATGGGTAATGACGCGCAAATTGCCGGTAGCCGTGACGAAAATGTCAGCCTGATCGCAGACGTCGTCCATGGCGACGACACGATAGCCTTCCATTGCAGCCTGCAGCGCGCAAATTGGGTCTATCTCGGTAATCCACACGGTCGCTCCCAGACCACGCAAGGATTGGGCACAGCCCTTGCCCACATCGCCATAGCCACATACCAGCGCAATTTTGCCGGCGATCATCACGTCGGTAGCGCGCTTGATGCCGTCCACCAGCGACTCGCGGCAACCGTAAAGGTTGTCGAACTTGGACTTGGTGACGGAATCGTTCACGTTGAATGCAGGGAACGGCAGCTCACCCTTTTTTTGCATTTCATACAAACGGTGGACGCCGGTAGTAGTTTCCTCCGTCACGCCACGAATATTGGCGAGTTTATCGGAATACCAGCCAGGTTGGTCGCTCAACCTTTTTTTGATTGCCGCGAATAGAGCGTGTTCTTCTTCATTGGCCGGATTGGCGATGACCGACGGGTTTTTCTCCGCCTTGCTGCCGAGGATGATCAGCAATGTTGCGTCGCCGCCATCGTCCAGAATCATATTGGGCGCGCTGCTCGCATTCGATTTCTCGTCACCGGACCATTCGAAAATACGGTGGGCATACTCCCAGTAATCATTCAGCGACTCACCCTTGTAAGCAAACACGGGGATGCTCTCCGCTGCGATAGCTGCCGCTGCATGATCCTGGGTGGAAAAAATATTGCACGAAGCCCAACGTACTTCCGCGCCCAGTTTGATCAGCGTTTCGATCAGCACTGCCGTCTGAATAGTCATGTGGAGGGAACCCGCAATACGCGCGCCTGCCAGAGGCTTGCTGCCGGCGTATTCTTCACGTAACGCCATCAGACCGGGCATCTCGGTTTCGGCGATGGCGATTTCCTTGCGTCCCCATTCTGCCAGGGACATATCAGCCACTTTATAATCGGTAAATTCGCTACTATTGGATGAAGCAGGACTTAGCACAGCGTTCATGGAACAATCTCCTAAAAAATGAACGAGCGCCGTTGTTGCGATCCTCCCAGCCGAGCCTCGCGGGACTCTGCCCGTTGCAGCGCTCCTCAGCTTGGGAGGGATTGAAGCTAATGTAACTTAATACTGGAACCGATATTGCTTATGCCTCTACAGCGACCTCGATCCCCGCATCGGCGCGAAGTCGTGCGGCTTTGTCGGTAGCCTCCCACGTAAACTCCGGTTCATCCCGCCCAAAATGGCCATAGGCGGCGGTTTTTTCGTAAATTGGTCGCAGCAAATTGAGAGCGCGAATAATGGCACGCGGACGCAAGTCGAAATGGCGCTCGATCAGCTTGATGATTTTATCATCGGAAATTTTTCCTGTTCCGAACGTATCGACCATCAGTGAAACTGGACGCGCTACACCGATGGCGTAGGCTATCTGTACTTCGCACCTGCTGGCGATACCGGCAGCAACAATGTTCTTGGCCACATAGCGTCCGGCATACGCGGCCGAGCGGTCTACCTTGGATGGATCCTTGCCGGAGAAAGCGCCGCCGCCATGATGTGCTGTGCCACCGTAGCTGTCTACAATGATCTTGCGACCGGTCAATCCGCAGTCGCCCATCGGCCCACCTACGACGAAGCGTCCGGTAGGGTTGACCAGGTAACGCGTCTCGCCATTCAGCATATTTTTTGGGAGCACTGGCTTTATGATTTCCTCGATTACCGCTTCGCTCAGTTCTGCGTGGGATATGTCCGGATTGTGCTGGGTAGATATCACTACGGTTTCGATTCTTTGCGGCTTGCCGTTCAAATAGCGTACTGACACCTGCGACTTTGCATCCGGACGCAGCCAGGGCAGACGTCCATCTTTTCTCAATTCCGCCTGCCGCTCCATCAAGCGATGAGCATAATAGATAGGCATTGGCATCAATTGTGGAGTCTCGTCGCAGGCATAGCCAAACATCAATCCCTGATCGCCAGCCCCCTGATCCATTTCCTCTTCCTTGGTGCGGTTGACTCCCTGAGCGATATCGGCGGATTGTTTGTTAAAAGCGGTCAACACCGCACAGGTATGATAGTCAAAACCGATATCGGAACTGTTGTAGCCGATACGTTTGACAGCCGCGCGCGCGACTTGCATATAGTCAACGTTGGCCTCGGTGGTAATTTCACCTGACATGACAATAAGGCCGGTACTGCACAAGGTCTCGCAGGCGACCCGCGCGTTGGGGTCCTGGGCCAGGATTGCATCCAGGATTGCGTCGGAAATCTGATCGGCCACCTTGTCGGGGTGACCTTCAGACACGGATTCGGAAGTAAAAAGATATTCGCTCATGTTGTCCAACCGGTAATAGTCATAAAAGGGCTTGTAGGATACCAAATTACGCTTGCATTAAAAAGGCGAATAACAGATAACCCATGTCCGCCCCATGGGTTAAGCTCTTTCCCGCGTCCTTAAAAATATTATTGCCGCCACGCTATAGATAAGGCCCAATAAAGTATGAACTTTTGTTGAGTTCCATGATCGGATGGTGATGGAAAGAGAAAACGCAAGAAAGCAAACACTGGAGCAACTTCACGAGCGGCGCAAGCAAGTCGTGCGGTT
>JACCWK010000223.1 GCA_013697655.1 Nitrosospira sp. | reverse complement strand
AGGACCGTTATTCAGCTCTCTGGTGTGTTGCCAAGTTCAGCAGGGGACCTCATCGTGTCGATGAGGTCGAAAACAGGGTTCCTGAACAAAACGAGTCAGGAAATTTAACAAAACCACTCTTCAGGTCTCCTGATTAGTAATAACAATGCCTACTCTCAGATCACCCGGGAGTTTTGCAAGAAGCTCAAATGAAATAAAGGATTGGAGCCATGCGCTTTCAGCATACGAGGCATTTGGTTATCGATGAGTTGATTTCTGGAAATTTTAAGACTCAGGCGTGATGGGAGAAGAGGCTTCCAGCCAGCCAGATAGAACTGATCCCCAGAGTGATTAGTGCAACTTGTTGAATAGTAGCACCAATTTCAGGCCGTTTATGCAAACCGGGAATCAAATCGGACATTGCTACATAAATCATGCTGGCCGCAGCCAGTCCGAGGAGGGATGGAAGGAGATGATTCATATCTTGCAGCATGAAGTAGGTCAACATGCCGCCAATCAAAGTGGCTACACTGGACAGAAGATTAAAGAGCAGTGCCTGGCGACGTGTATAGCCGGAGTTGAGCAGAATCAGAAAATCACCAGCCTCCTGGGGAATTTCATGTGCAATTATGGCGATTGAAGTAACAATGCCCAGTTGCACATCGGCCATGAACGCTGCAGCAATAAGTATGCCGTCGACAAAGTTATGAAACGTATCGCCCAGCATAATCATCATGCCGCTACGGCCATTATCATGATTATTCGGGGCGGCTGCCGCAACAATGGGAGTTCCGCCATGAAGAGGGTCATGGACCTCGCATTCTTCGACATGGCAGTGGCGCCACAATACCAGTTTTTCCAGAATGAAGAATAACAGGATGCCGAACAGCACAGTAGCAGTCATCTGTGCCGGATCTTTTGAAAGCTCAAGCGCTTCCGGAAGCGCATTGAGAAAGGCGGCGCCAAGCAGCGCGCCGATAGCATATGAAATCAGCATTTGTACCCACGAGACTCGTGTATTGAGTGTCAGCGCGGCAGCAAACAGTACGCTTAATGTTCCGCCAAAGAGAGTGGTGACAATGATCCAGGCGAGAATAGACATTAGTGACGATTCATGGAAAACGCAGGATTATACGCTCTTGCAAGAAGCAGAATTCAGGAGGTCAACTCGATACGGTAGAATCTGGACATTTTCCTTGCCCTGGCACTCTGTCGGGCTTAAAGGAAACCACCGTAAAGTGTCTGGTCTATTCATATTTCACTTTTTTTGCTTCGTTTCTTTATGTCCGACGGGTGTTAGCCAGATCAGTCCTGCCATCCGCCCGGTATTACCGTCGCGGCGATAGGAAAAAAATCTTGCCGGGTCGCTAAAGGTACATTCGCCTCCACCGTAAGTTTCGGTGACGCCGGCTTTCATCAATCGCTGCCGCGCCAGCAGAGAAAGATCCGCGAACCATTTGCCGCTGTGAGCGCGATGCGGGAGGAAGGCAAGAACGGAATTCTGGTCGCGCTTTACAAAGGCTTGCCGGACCTCTTCACCGACCTCAAAATGATGAGGGCCTATTGCCGGGCCCAGCCAGGCCATGATCCGGGTATTTATACCGCATGTTTTCCTTATCTCCGATACCGTGCTTTCAATCACGCCGTCAGCCATGCCGCGCCAGCCCGCATGGATGACACCGACTACGGTGCCTGCGTGGTTGCACAATAGTATCGGCAGGCAGTCGGCGACAAGTACCGCGCAAACGTTGCCAGGGCATGGAGTGAACGCGGCATCGCCCTCACATGGAACTGCGCAGTCATCACCGTCAAACTTGACTGGTATCGTGCCATGTACCTGTTTCAGCCATCGAGGCCCGTCCGGCAATACTTCGCGCAGCAGGGCGCGATTTTGTTTGACGATGGTGAAGTCATCGCCAACATGATCTCCCAGGTTGAGGCTGGCATATGGCCCGCTGCTCTTGCCGCCAATCCGGGTGGTAAACAGCGCATTGACATTGTCGGGCGCCGGCCAGTCAGGAGTGATCCAATCGTTCATATCGATGGATTGAGGAGAAAGGAGTTTCGGTCTCGATATTGCCGCAGCGTCAGCAGCAGTTCTCTCATATCCTCAGGCAGTGCCGCTTCCCATGTCATTCGTTTCCCATGTTGTGGATGGGACAATTCCAGCCTTAGCGCATGCAAAGCTTGTCTTGAAAAACTTGCAATCAGCTTTCCAGTTTCTTGTGGAACCTTTTTAGGCTTGCCGCCATAAACGGGATCGCCCGCCAGCGGATGACCTATGGAGTGCATGTGCACACGAATCTGATGCGTGCGCCCAGTTTCCAGGTTGCACTGAAGCAGAGTGCAGCCATCAAATTTTTCCACTACCCGATAGTCGGTACGTGCCTCCTTTCCACCTGCAGTTACCGCCATTTTTGTGCGCTGCACCGGGTGTCTTCCTACTGGTGCATTAACCCATCCGTCAACGGAGACATTGCCCAGCACGAGTGCCAGATACTCGCGCGTTACGGTATGTTTCTGTAGCTGGCGTACCAGGCTGGTTTGCGCTTCAAGGGTTTTCGCTACCACCAGCAAACCGCTGGTATCTTTATCGAGCCGGTGAACGATGCCCGCTCGCGGTATGGTACTTAAATGCGCTGCGTGATGAAGCAGCGCATTTAGCATGGTGCCCTGCCAGTTGCCGCTACCGGGGTGTACGACAAGCCCGGCGGGCTTATTGATGACCATGAGCACATCATCTTCGTAAACTATATTGAGCGGGATGGCTTCGGCGATATAAGCACTTTCAGCGGAATGATGTGACGGCTCGACCCGTATCTTCTCGCCGCCCCACAATTTTTGTTTGGGAATGGCCTTTCCGCCATCCACATTTATCCGTTTTTCCAGCATCCAGGTCTGTAATCGGTTCCGGGACCAATCAGGCAGCAGGCGTGCCAGGGCTTGATCAAGCCGCATTCCGGCGCATTCGTGCGGAATTATAAGCTCGATGATGTCACCCGATTCAGGCAAAACAGGCTTTGGGCTATAATGAACATATTCGTCTTTATTTATCAGTGAACTCATCATGTCACGTAGTTTAGCCTTCTTTCTAGCGTTGCTGGTATCAGCATGTGGTCTCTTGCCGAAGAAGGACGCAGAAGATTCCAAAAATTGGTCTGCGAGCAAATACTATTCCGAGGCAAAATCCGAAATGAGCAATGGAAGTTACGCCGCTGCCATCAAACTATTCGAAGGGCTGGAAGCACGCTACCCTTACGGACGTTATGCGCAGCAGGCGCAACTCGAGATTGGCTACGCTCATTACAAGGATGGCGAGCAGGCCATGGCTATTGCTGCTGCCGACCGCTTCATCAAGCTGCACCCGAATCACACGAATGTGGATTATGCTTATTATCTCAAGGGGCTGGCGAATTTTAACGACGATCTAGGACTGATGGGCATCGTATCGGAAAAAATTCTCAAACAGGACATGAGTGAACGCGATCCGAAAGCGTCGCGCGAATCATTCGAGAATTTCAGGGAACTGGTCACTCGTTATCCGAAGAGCAAATACGCACCCGATGCGGTGCAGCGCATGAAGCACCTGGTGAACGTAGTGGCATTGAATGAAGTGCAGGTGGCGCGCTATTACATGAACCGGAGTGGCTACGTTGCTGCAGCCAATCGTGCTCAACATACCCTTAAGGAATACCCGCAGACCCCGGCCACGGAAGAAGCGCTACATATTATGATCAAAGCCTATGATGCAATGGGAATGACCGACTTGCGCGACGATGCCGAGCGTGTGATGAGAAAAAATTTCCCCAACAGCCGATTCTTCCCCGATTCGACAGCTGCGAGGAACGAATCCTGGTGGAGACTCTGGTAACCCGGAGAGCGGCGGCAGTTTCCGTTGGGAAAAGCACCGTGGTCGAGCGGCAGGTGTGCACGGCTAATCCTGCAAACGCACGGCCATCACATCGCACTTGGCATGATGCAGGACACTGCTTGCTGTTGAGCCCAGCAATAAAGCAAGACCATGACGCCCGTGCGAGCCGACAACAATTAAATCGATATGTTCCTGCTCTGCAATCCGGACGATTTCCTGCCCAGGCACACCCCAAACCATCCACCGGCAGGCTGGATCAATATCCAACCGATTGCCGATTTGCATCAGTCGGGATTTCTCTTCCTCCAGTAGTTCATATAATGAATCTTTGTCCAGAGGAATAACTGTTCCATAGCCTGTATCAGGCATCGGAATATTATCCAGTACATGAATAATGCTTAATTTGGCTTGGAAAACGTTCGCCAAATGTTTTGCTTTCCGGGCGATACCATCCCCATGTTCCGAAAAATCCACTGCCAGTAAAATATGCCGATAGCTATTCATGGCTCCTTTCTGAAAAATAGCTCGATCCTTCTGTTTTTCGGCAGACGGATACAACATTGTATCAAGAGTCTGTCTGTGGGACAGCGAGATGTGCCTGCGTCCATATTGCAAGTCGCCGGTGATTTGGCGATCGCCTGGTATCGGTAGCGAAAGAAGCCTTCCTGGCTTGCGGGTACTGAAGACTAAAGAAGTAAAACTGGAAATCTCGATGATTGAAGCTTAATTTAATCTACCTAAAATTTTGCTTTCCCTTGATTTCCAAAGAAAATCAATTACAACAATTTGAAAATAGAAACAGCAAAAAGCCCCCCAATTATGGGGCCAACCACTGGAATATAAGCGTAACCCCAATCGCTGTCCCTTTTGTTGGGTATCGGAAGAATCGCATGCATGATACGCGGACCCAAATCACGAGCGGGGTTAATCGCAAAACCTGTTGTTCCGCCCAGTGATAAACCAATACCGAATACCAGCAACGCCGCTGGCAAGGCATCGAGTGATCCAAGACTGCTCTGTGGAGCAACCATATGCAAAATGCCAAAAATCAATATAAATGTTCCGACGATTTCGGAGATGAGGTTATTGAAGGGGCTCCTTATCGCGGGACCAGTACAAAACACGGCAAGTTTTGCATTTGCATCCTGTGTTTGTTCAAAATGTTGACGATAAGTGATCCATACAATTAATGCGCCGATCATCGCACCCAGCATTTGTCCGACTATGTAGGTTGGTACGTCGCCCCATGCGAATTTACCAGCCGCGGCAAGAGCAATGGTTGCGGCAGGATTTATATGCGCGCCACTTATGGAAGATACTGCATACACACCGACGAACACGGCTACTCCCCAACCCAGGGTAATGACAAGCCAGCCGCTATTATTGCCTTTTGTTTTATTTAATACGACGTTGGCTACCACGCCATCCCCGAGTACGACCAGCAGGCAGGTACCTATCAATTCACCGAAAAATGGTGTCATCGTGATTTAAAAATAAAGAATCAAATTTAGGAATTTTTAATAAATCGTTCTTCTAGCTGGTGGAAGTGTATCGCTCAACAGCGCACTGGGTCAATGTATAGTTCTCAGGTATTTCCATGTGCGACGGCTCGCTGAGATTTAAGCATTGTCCTTAAAACTTTCCATACATTTTCCTCAATTCTTTCTTGTGCATGAGCCGCGGGATGTATCCCGTCCGCCTGAAAAAATTCGCGCTTATCGCCGAAACCATCCAGCAGGAACGGTACCAGTTTGAGTCCGTGGCGTTTCGCCAGCTCTGGATAAATATCCTGAAACTTTTGTGTGTATGCTATGCCATAATTGGGCGGAAGCTGCATCCCGGCTAACAGCACGGTAACCTTGTTTCGCTGACAGGTTTCAATGATCGCCTCAAGGTCATCACGAATGGATTGAATGGATGCTCCGCGCAATCCGTCGTTGCCGCCAAGCTCGAGAATGACGATGTCCGGGAGATGGGTTTTAAGTGCCTGCTCGATGCGCTTGCGCCCGCCTGAAGCAGTCTCGCCGCTGATGCTGTTATTGATCAGGTACGCCTGCTGAGTTTGCAATCGCCTTTTCAGCAGGCTGACCCATCCAGCGTCCTGCGGCAGGCCATAGCCAGCAGATAAACTGTCGCCGAATACCATAATAGTAGTGGTGGCTGCGAGTGGTGCTGCGGGCACGGCGGCTGCGCCCGGGTTGGCGAGAGCAATATTTAAAGATACAGAAAGTATAATCAGGAAATTTTTCATGTCGGATAACCTTGTAGTACGGCCTATTGTGCAGGCAACTGCCTTGACCAAGCAAGTCAGCACCGGTGACGAACAGCTTACCATTTTGGAGAACATCAATCTGGAAGTAAATGCAGGCGACTCCGTTGCCGTGGTGGGAGCGTCGGGTTCGGGAAAATCGACATTACTGGGACTTCTGGCGGGATTAGATACCCCATCCAGCGGCAAGGTTCATCTTGATGGAGAAGATATTTTTTTATTGGATGAAGACGCACGAGCGGCGTTGCGAGGACGCATTTTAGGTTTCGTTTTCCAGTCATTTCAGTTATTACCCGCATTGACAGCCATTGAGAACGTGATGTTGCCGCTGGAGCTCGCCGGGATAAGCAATGCCACCACGGCTGCATTGGAGTTGCTTGAACGAGTCGGGCTGGGAACGCGCCTGAAGCATTATCCGAGGCAGCTCTCCGGCGGCGAGCAACAACGCGTCGCCATTGCACGCGCATTTGTCACGCAACCACAATTATTACTGGCTGATGAACCTACCGGCAACCTGGATTCCACCACAGGCGCACAAATCATAGAGCTCATGTTTGAGCTGAACCGTGAGCGCGGTACGACGTTGGTTCTGGTGACGCATGATGAAGCCATTTCCAGCCGTTGTGCATGGCGGATACGGTTGGCCGGGGGAAAGGTCGTAAATTGATTGGATGCAGCTCTCGTAACCGATGCAGAGGAGTTGTAACGGCATGGTACCGTTTTAGGAAATACCGCTTCGCTTTTTTGCTTGAAATCCGACAATATTCGGACGAAATATTTTAATGGAAGCTATTTCTCAAACAAAACCTGCAGCGAGCGCGAAGCGACGTATGTGGATCACAATGGCTGCTATCTTGTTCGTTGCATTGGTTGCCGCCTGGGTCTGGCGTAACCAAAGTAGCGCAACAGATGCAAAGAGCAGGGGCGAGAAGACTATTCACGTCGTAACCGCTGTGATCAAGCAAGACAATGTATCAGTCAGGCTTACGGCCAACGGGACGGTATCGCCGCAGCAAACGGTTGCGGTGCGTCCCCAACTCAGCGCCGTAATTAGATCAGTACACATCAAAGAAGGGCAATTCGTGCGCCAGGGAGAGAGATTGTTCACACTCGATGCGCGTACTGAGGACGCCAATCTAAGTAGAACCGAAGGACAACTGGCCAAATCCCGATCGGACCTGAGAAATGCCGAGCGTAACCTCAAGCGTCAACGCGATCTGTTTCAGCAGCGTTTTATTTCAGAGGCTGCGCTCGAAGTAGCACAAAATCAGGTGGAAAGTCTGCGCGGCCAACTCGCGGTTGATGAGGCGACTGTACGGGCAACGCGTGTCGCTCGCGGTTTCAGCGAGATCTTAGCGCCCATTGCCGGTCGTACGGGTGCTATTCCGGTATATCAAGGCAGTCTGGTGCAACCGACCGATGCCTTGGTGAATATCACGCAGATCGACCCGATCAATGTCAGCTTTAACCTGCCCGAGCGGGAATTTGTGCCTTTGCAACAGGCTCTTGCCAAGGGCGAAGTGATTGTCAACGTGGAATTGGATGCGGCCGGCAAGCTAACACGAAAGGGACGGCTGATATTTATCGATAATACGGTAGATACGGCAAGTGGCACCATTGGCCTGAAAGCAGAGTTTCCCAATGCCGACAGTCATCTCTGGCCGGGCATGTTTATCAAAGTGATGCTAGCGCCGCGTACGTTAACCGGAGCCCTTACGGTTCCGGTACAGGCTGTTCAGAATGGTCCGGAGAGAAAGTTCCTTTATGTAATCGGTGACAATAACAAGGTGAGTTCCCACCCTGTCGACGTGCGTTTGATTCAGGATGGATTTGCTGTAATAGAGGGAGAGTCTATTGCCTCCGGTACGCGCGTTGTGGTGGAAGGCGCGCAGAACCTTCGGCCGGGAAGCGTGGTGACGGAGGCCACGCACAACAGTGACCAGGCTCGCGGTGGATGAGCGGAGCGGCGTATCAGAGCACATGCCAGACAGGATCAGCAAATGGATCAGTAAAGCGGCACATAAGGGTGCATAAGTGATGAATTTATCTGAATTGTGCATCCGTCGCCCAGTCATGACGGTGTTGCTATCCGCCTCCGCCGTAGTTGCCGGCATCATTGCCTACGATGGTTTACCGATTGCCGCCCTGCCAAGTTACGACTCGCCCACCATTTCCGTAAGCGCAGTGCTACCGGGTGCAAGCCCTGAGACGATGGCCTCCTCCGTGGCCACGCAACTCGAAAGGCAATTTTCCACCATCTCTGGTCTTTCGGTAATCAGTTCAACAAGCACGCTCGGTAATACCGCGATCACACTGGAGTTCGACCAGAACCGTGATATCGACAGTGCTTCCATAGACGTACAGGCGGCGTTGCTGCGGGCTCAGCGATCGCTACCGGTGGAAATGACCTCACCCCCGTCTTACCGCAAGATCAATCCCGCCGATGCTCCAATCATCTTTCTTGCTCTGACATCGCCATCAATGTCGTTGTCGGATTTGAACAGCTTTGCCGAAGATCTTATTTCTCCAACGTTATCCACACTTGCCGGCGTGGCGCAGGTGCAAATCAATGGCCAAAAAAAATACGCTGTGCGTGTGCGCGTGGACGCCGAAGCGCTCGCAGTCCGTAATTTGACCCTCGATGATATTGCCACGGCACTACGCACCGCAAATGCCAACTCTCCAATTGGCACGCTCGAAGGGCCGCGCCAGACCCTTACCATCCAGGCGAATCGACAGCTCAGCAACGCCGCCGAGTTTGCGAAACTGATTGTAGCCACATCCCCGAGCGGCAATCCGATCCAACTCTCTGAGGTGGCGCAGGTTGGAGACAGCGTCGAATCTGTCAAGACCGCGAGTTGGGTTAACGGAGAACGCGCAATTACCCTGTCCGTGCAGCGTCAACCCGGTGCCAATACCGTTGCCACCGTCGACGCTATCAAAGCGGCAATTCCGGAATTAGTTACCCAGATGCCGTCATCTGTTCAGCTTAAGCTGACCTATGATCGTTCGGTTTCAATCCGGGAATCCATCCATGATGTGCAGGTCACGCTGGCGATAACCATTGCCCTCGTTTTACTGGTGATATTTCTATTCCTGCGCAAGGCTTCCGCCACGTTGATTCCAGCGCTTTCATTACCGATTTCGTTGTTGGGAACAGTAGCGATGATGCGCGTTCTCGATTACAGCCTGGACAATATTTCGTTGCTGGCCATCACGCTTGCGGTCGGGTTGGTGGTGGATGACGCCATCGTAATGCTTGAGAATATTGTACGCCACATCGAGAAGGGTATGCCACCTCTGCAGGCCGCATTGCAGGGGTCAAAGGAAGTTAGCTTTACCATCATTTCAATCTCCCTCTCGCTGGTTGCGGTGTTCATTCCGATTTTTTTTATGCCTGGCGTGATCGGACTCCTCTTTCATGAGTTTGCCGCCGTCGTCGGGATCGCCGTCATGATGTCAGCGGTGGTATCGCTCACTTTGGTCCCTGTGATGACCAGCCGATATATTGCCGGGCATGAGTCGGAAGGGCTCAGCCTGAGATGGACCGCATGGTTCGAGCGCGGGTTTGCTAAAGTATTGGCGGCCTATGAACGCATACTTGATTTGGCGCTGCGTCATCAACCCGTCGTGCTAGGTATTGCTGTCGGGACATTCGTTGCCACGGCCGTTTTATTCGTAGTCCTGCCCAAAGGTTTTTTTCCTAACGAGGATATCGGTCAGGCTATGATCACAGTGGAGGCAGTGGAGGATATTTCCTTTCCCGCCATGTCTGAACTGTTACAGCGTACGGGCGATGTGATTCGTGCGAACCCTGCGGTCGATACGTTGATTGTCAACGCCAGCGATAGCAATAGCGGCCGACTGTTCATGACACTCAAGCCGCGCAGCGAGCGCCCGCCCCTCGACAAGATCACCGAGAGCCTGCGCCGTGATGTAAGCGCTATCCCGGGTGTTAGCGTGTTCATAAACCCCATTCAGAATCTTAGGCTTGGTGGCCGCACCAGCAAGAGCCGCTATCAGTATGTCATGCGCAGCGTACGCGCCGAAGATCTGCGCGTCTCAGCTGACGGCCTTATGTCGCGCATGCGTGAAGAACCTATTTTTCGCGATGTCACCAGCGACTCGCAACTGAAAGGGCTGCAGGCGAGGCTCCATATCGATCGAGATAAGGTCAATCTGTTGGGTGTACAAATGAGCGATATCCGTTCTGCGCTCTATAACGCTTTCGGTGAGCGCCAAGTCTCAACCATCTATACTTCAACTAACAGCTATCAGGTTATCCTGCAAGTCACCGCCGAAGATCGTGCAGACGAAAGCGCTTTCAATAAAATCTATCTGCGCGCCAAGAATGGCATGCTGGTCCCGCTATCAAGCGTTGCATCAGTCAAACGGGAAGTAGGGCCGGTCTCAATCAATCATGCTGGGCAACTCGAAGCATTGACGATTTCGTTCAACCTTGCTCCGGGTGCCGCGCTGGGGGATGCCTCGGCCCGCATCGACCAGTTCAAGCAAGAACTGAATCTGCCGGCAAGCGTTCTGACTAGCTATGCCGGTGACGCTGCGGCGTTTCAGTCTTCGCAGGCGAGTCAGGCGGTGCTGATTATTGCCGCGCTGCTGGTAATCTATGTACTGCTCGGCGTGCTGTATGAGAGCTATATCCATCCTCTCACCATTCTTTCCGGACTGCCCTCTGCAGCGGCAGGTGCGCTGGCGATGTTGTGGCTGTTCAATATGGAATTGTCCATCATAGCCATGATCGGTATCCTGATGCTGATCGGCATTGTCAAGAAGAATGCCATAATGATGATCGACTTTGCGCTAGATGCACAGCGCAATGAGGGCATGGCACCGTATGAAGCGATCCGGACTGCTTGTCTCCTGCGTTTTCGGCCGATCATGATGACCACTCTGGCAGCCTTGATGGGCGCGCTTCCCATCGCTCTCGGATTGGGGGCGGGTGCCGAGTTGCGCCAGCCGCTGGGCCTCGCCGTAGTCGGGGGGTTGCTTTTTTCACAGGTGATTACGCTTTTCATTACACCAGTGATCTATCTATATCTGGATCGCTTCTCCGGCAAGGGACCACTCAAACTTGAAACGGATCAGGAACCTGGACAGCGGCAAAGAGCGTAGGACTGAAAAATGGGCGTATGAAGCTGGCTTAGGGATCACATGCCAGACAAACTTCTGGTAGCAATTCCTGGAGAGGGGACTCTCATGGCTGCCGCACGAGAATAGAAATGCAAGTTTCTTCATGAGGTGAAGTACGAAAAAAATACGATGTTCCCTGGCATTGATATGTGAGTGGCGGAAAATTCATCAGCAGAGCGCCACGCCATAATGAAATCAGGATATATAGTGTTGAGCTTATGAATATCTTCAAGCTTTCCTTCCGAATGCTTCGCCGGGATTGGCGCGCGGGCGAGTTACGCGTGCTGGCCTTTGCGCTGGTGATCGCGGTGGGCGGTATGACTACCGTAGGGTTTTTCGCCGACCGGGTGCAGTTGGCGCTTTCCCGTCAAGGCAACCAGTTACTTGGTGCAGACCTGATCATTTTTTCCGACCATACGCTGCCCTCACAGTATGCGGAGCAAGCGAAACGTCAGCGGTTGGCTATTTCTACCGCGCTCAAATTCCCCAGTATGGCAGCAAAGGGGGACAACAGTTTATTAACCGAGATCAAAGCTGTGACCGCCGGTTATCCCTTGCGAGGTGAATTACGTATCAGCGAGGATTTTGGCGATACATCGCCTCGGACTACGCGCATTGCCAATGCAATTCCAGCACCAGGATCAGCGTGGGTGGATGAGAAGCTCATGATTCAACTTGCCCTCAGTCGGGGCGACACCATTGAAGTGGGCACAGCGCATTTTATCGTCACTGCGCTGATAACGCAGGAGCCGGACTACTCCATAGGCTTCATTAACTTGCGGCCGCGTGTGCTGATCAACACTGTTGATCTGCCCGCGACCGGGCTGGTGCAGCAAGGTAGCCGCATTGGTTACCGGCTATTGGTGTCGGGGGATTCGGGCGAAGTGGAAAATTTTCGGAAGTGGGCCCAATCGCGTTTGACGTTGGGGGAAAGGATTGAAGGCATCCGCGACGCTCGCCCTGAAATCAAGGCGGCGCTGGAGCGAGCAGAAAAATTCCTAAGTTTGGCTGCCCTGGCAAGCGTGGTTCTGGCTGCAGCGGCTGCTGCCCTCGCCGTGCGCCGCTTCACTCAGCGCCATCTCGATGGTTGCGCGGTGATGCGGTGTCTGGGCGCTAGTCAGGCGACGATGCTGCGCCTCTATATGTATCATTTCGCTACGCTGGGACTTATTGCCAGCGGGGCTGGCTGTCTGCTTGGTTTTGTCGCACAAGGAGCGCTGGCTTTTTGGCTTTCCGGGTTGGTCGAGGCAGAATTGCCATGGCCCAGCGTGTGGCCTGCCGTTCATGGACTGCTGACCGGCCTGGTGTTATTGCTTGGCTTTGCATTGCCGCCCCTCCTCAATTTGCGAAGCGTGCCTGCGTTGCGCGTATTACGTCGAGACATCGGCATGTCGAATACTCACAGTTTGACGGGCTATGCGCTGGGACTGGCAGCGCTGTCAGTACTATTTTTGTGGAAAGCTGGCGACGTGCGTCTTGGTGCTTCCGTCATGGGAGGGTTCGCCGCAGCAATAGCGGTTTTCGGTTTGTTAGGATTTCTGCTGGTAAAAGCTTTATCACATATGCGCGGTCAGACAGGGGGCGCGTTGCGCTATGGATTGGCAAGCATCCGGCGGCGCGCCACTGCCAGCGTAGTGCAGGCAGTGGCGCTGGGATTGGGATTGATGGCGCTACTGGCGCTGACGTTGATTCGGGATGATTTACTGCAAAACTGGCGTACCAGTTTGCCGCCGGATGCACCCGATCATTTCTTGGTAAATATACAGGCAGATCAGCTGGAGCCGCTTGCGGCGTTCTTTAATCAGCACAAGATTGCGCAGCCGCCGGTTTTTCCAATGGTTCGCGGACGCCTCACGGCGGTTAATGACAAGCCAATAGCCTCGGGAGATTATAACGATATACGCGCAAAACGCCTGGTCGAACGCGAATTCAATCTCTCCTGGGCACAGGAAATGCCGAGCGACAACCAGATCATCAAAGGGCACTGGTGGAAAAGCGGGGATAGCGGCAAAGCGGTCATGTCAATGGAAGAAGGTATCGCAAAAACAGTAGGTGTCGGCCTCGGCGACAAGTTGACCTACGACGTGGCGGGCAGCACCTTTTCCGCCACGATTACCAGTTTGAGAAAGGTCGACTGGGATACATTTCGTGTTAATTTTTTTGTGGTTACGCCACCGGGCGTACTGGAAAAATATCCGGCAACCTACATTACCAGTTTTCACCTGCCGCCAAAGCAGATGGACGTGACAAATCAACTGATTAAAGCCTTTCCTAACCTGCTTGTGATAGATGTGGCGACTATTATCAATCAAGTCCATAAGGTGATAGAGCAGGTGTCCAAAGCGGTGGAATTTGTTTTTCTGTTTACATTGCTAGCGGGATTGGCGGTGTTGTATGCCGCGATTGCCTCAACCCAGGACGAGCGTATTCATGAGGCTGCCATATTTCGTACATTAGGGGCAAAGCGCTGGCAATTGGCGCGTGCCTGGGCAGCGGAATTCGCCATTCTCGGTGGGCTTGCGGGACTTTTCGCAGCGGCAGGGGCGAGCGCCTTGGGCTATGTCATAGGTGAATACGCATTGAATCTGACCTACACCTTCAATCCGTCGATATGGTTAACTGGTGTGCTCTCCGGGATGATAGGAGTTACCGCGGCAGGGTTGATGGGTACTCGCTCTGCGCTTTCGACCCCGCCACTCATTACATTAAGGAATATTTGATGAAGGGTGACCAAATTTTCCCCTTCGCTTTGAACAGATAAATCGTAAATGTACCGGCGCATTGCTCATCTCGATATGGATGCTTTCTACGCATCGGTCGAGTTGCTGCGCTATCCGGAATTGCGAGGTTTTCCTGTCGTGATCGGGGGTCAGAGTAATCAGCAACCGACGCTACTGCAAAACGGCAGCCGGCTTTTCGCACGAATGCGGGATTATGCCGGGCGAGGAGTCGTTACCACGGCCACGTATGAAGCCCGTGTTTTTGGTATCTTCTCCGGCATGGGCCTCATGACGGCTGCACAACTGGCCCCGGACGCCATGTTGCTGCCCGCCGATTTTCACGCTTATCGCCATTATTCACGGCTGTTCAAAGCCGCCGTGGCCGCCATCGCTCCCCAGATCGAAGACCATGGCATTGACGAGATCTACATCGATCTAAGCGGACTATCCGGCGAGACGCTCACGCTTGCTCTGCGAATCAAACAGGCAGTGCGGGAAGCCACCGGGCTATCCTGTTCCATCGGTGTGACACCCAACAAGCTATTATCGAAAATTTGTTCGGACCTCGAAAAACCCGATGGCCTTACCATCTTGGGTCTGGCAGATATCCCAGGCCGCATCTGGCCTTTACCGGTCAAAAAAATCAACGGTATCGGCCCCAAGGCGACCGCGAAGCTTGCGGCGCTTGGTATCGCCACCATTGCCGAACTGGCACAAACGGATCTCGCCTTTCTGCAAACGCACTTCAGCCGCACCTATGCCCGCTGGCTGCACGAGGTTTCTCACGGGATCGACGAACGTCCGGTAATCACGAATGCCGAGCCCAAGTCGATCAGTCGGGAGACTACTTTCGAACGAGATCTCCATGCCCGCCAGGACCGCACTGTCCTCTCGGAAATCTTCACAGCGCTATGCACTGATGTCGCAAAAGACCTTCAGCGCAAGGGTTACCTTGGCCGCACCATCGGCGTTAAATTGCGGTATACAGATTTCCGCACTGTAACGCGCGACATCACACTATCTTTCCCTACCGCGGATCCCGCTGCTATTCGTCGCGCAGCTGAAGAATGTTTGCGGCGCGTGTCGCTGAATCGGAAGCTGCGGTTGCTGGGGGTGCGGGCCAGCACTTTATCTTCAAGTAATAGTATTTCGCAGGATACCGGCAGGCCGCGTCAAAGGGAACTGTCGCTAACAGTATCAGCTGTTGAACAGAAGCCAGCCGCTTCAAGGTCCGAACCAGTCTGAACCAAGGCTGAACCAGTCATATTAGCCAAAAAGAAAGGTCCGGGAGTTCCGGAATACGCAATAAAATGATCATGCACCGTAGAGGCGGATTAACAACACTCTCTTGTTCTTACGTTGCCTTTACAGCCATTGGCTCCATTCAGGGGTTTCGGTTTTTGCGCAGCCAGCGAAAAAAGAATACGTAAATAAAGGCTGGAACGAATGGAAGAATCCACGGGAACATCTGCGCAAGCCATGCGGCATAAAAGCTATTCATGTAGCGAGCTCTGGCCGAAGCGCAGGCTTCCGTGGCGGACAGGCGGCAGGCAAGTTCGATCTCAAAAGATACCTGTGTATGGGCGCGCCAGAGCCAATATGCCATCGACGCCGCAAAAGTGATCAGCAGCAGCGTAAACAGGGGTACGCTGCCTTTTTGTTTCAATAGTAGTTGCATTCTTCCCGTTCCCGCAGCGGGGGTTCGTTGGAGGACAAGAAATTCAACAGAGTTGGTCGAAGGAACGAAAACCCCGCGGATTTAATAACGCAACCTTGCCTTCGGTCAATGATGTGCTTCGGGTGAAATGTTGTCAAGCAAGACGCCGGTACGATACTCGTCGATGATTGAGCAGTTAAATAGCCGATAAAAACTTGCGCGGGCGGGCGTCATCTGCACTGCAACGTTGACAGCGCGGGGGCTCAGGCGTTGCGAAAGCGCGTGCGTTTGACTAACAGTATAGCCATTAGCGGCACCATAAAGCCGATGGCGGTCACTGTAATCAGCAGCAAACCCAGTTCACTATAGTCGGCCGGCAGGGTAATTTGGCCTGTCGCGGGATCCTTCACTTCGCGGGTGACCACGAACAACTGGTTCATGTATTTGGTTCCAAGCTGCGAAGCGGACAGGGCGAGGTTGGTGAACGATGCCATCACTGCAAAAAATGTAGCCTTTAGCTTTTCCGGTGCCGAATTTGCGATCCATGCCAGCATCGGGATCATTGCAATCTGGCCCAGAGGTGACTCCAGCGCGGTATCGATAAGGGCGATAAATCGTGCATCCACGACGCCGCCTGTCAGAGAAGCGGTCCATTCATGCAGGCCGAAAAACATACCGACAATTGGAAGCGATAACACTGTTCCGGCGATGGTGAGGGAACCCACGATGTAGGCAATTGAACGCTCAGCCATGAAACGCCGAAAAATGAACATTCCGGCAAGCGTAAGTGCCGCACCGACCAGCGACAATATGGCGAGAAACTGTTGATCGAAGCCCAGGTCGTCAATCATCCACCATGTCGATCCGGCGCCCGGCCCCGGCATGGCACGGAACACAAATATGAGAATTGCAGTACCCACCAGCGTGTTGCGTGCTTCAGGCTCGAGTTCGCCGGTTAACCTCCACATCAAAAACAGCACGATCGCCATGGAAACGCAGAAGACGATTTCTTCCCCCCCAGGGGTGCGGCTAAGGCCAACGCTCAGGGACACAGCGGTAAAGGCGAGTCCGCCACCGAGAATCCACCAGTTGACCGGAGGAGGCTCGGTGTGGGCGCCGAGCAGCGCTTCACTTTCCTGGCGGCTATGTCCCTGTGCCGCAAGCCGTGCCATCTCGCGCCGCCGCAGCCAGGTAGCGAACAAAACACCGAAAATCGAGACCAGCGGGATTATCAAGGCGAGTTCGTAGACAAACAGGTAAGTAGCCGCCTTCTCCGCCTCCGGCAATTCGCTCACACCGTGCAACAGCAAGACGTTCACCACCGAGACCAAAACCCCACCACTGATGATGGCAACGCGCCCAAGGGTTTGCATGGTGACATGCATGGATTTGCGATTATCGAGTGGCAAGGGATGTCCATGCTCGTCCACTCGCGGCACGGCTTCGACCGTCATGGCATCCGCAACCACATCCTGAAGAACGTAGCCGATGGGTGCGAGCAATGCAGCTGTCACGTACCAGGCTTCCACGGTGGCTATGGCGCGCATCGCGTCGGTATGTCCGAGCAGCCCGATCATGATCAGCAGGCTTAGCGTAATGAGGCCCGCGCCCAGATACACCAGCAGACTCTTCCAGCGCCATACCAAGTCCACTAGATGCCCAAGCGGCATTTTCAAGGCCCACGGCAGCATCATCCAGAATCCGAGTGCCGCCAGAAACTCGGCGGAAAGTCCCAGCCGTTCCTTAACGTAAAAAGTGCCCACGATCGCTGTCAGGCCGGAAATGCCGGCAGCGGCATAGACCATCAGCGGGGGAAGATAGGACAACCGCATTTCCCGCCCCAATGCGAGAATGTTGTCATCGAGCCAGCGGCCCACAGCCGACAGAAATCCGGTCGCAGGAGGCAGGGTTGTCATGATGGGATTCTCAGGATATTTTTTTTATAGGGCATAGCAAGTTAAAAGGAGCTGTATTGGTACGAGGTTTCTGGACTCAAGGCAAGGCGTTAAAACGAGGACATACAAACTACTGCTGAGGCTCAGACAACACCTGTTTTCTGAGCCGGTTCCAGTAGGCGGTCCCTACGTGTCCACTAGCCCCGGTAAATACCGTGAGGGCCATCACGCGGTACACAACGCCGCGAGGCGCTTTGACATTGACGGCTGGGTTGAGTAAGTCAGGCGCGGTTGCAACACGTTTCAACGTCTCGCCAGCCAATAATATTGGCCACATGCAGGCCAACCGTTGGCGAATCTCGGAGCGAGGAATCGCCATGGCATAAATCCAGCCCTGGTCCAAGTGTTCCATGGCGAGCCTGACGAGTCGGTCCAGAATTGGCCTGAATTTCGGCAGACTGTCTTCATTGAGCAAATCGGCCGGTTTCAATCCGGCTTCTTTCAGGAGCGACTCCGGCACATAGCAGCGGCCATTATGCAGGTCGCGGGCGATATCTTTTACGATGTTCGTCAGTTGCAGCCCTTTTCCGAATCTTACTCCGATGGCGGACATCTCCGCGACATCCCACCGGGCCATTGCCGGACGATGCGCGCAGACCATCCTGGTCCAGAATTCTCCGACACAACCAGCGACATAGTAAGTGTACCGATCCAATTCGTCCAGCGTAGACAATGCGGTAAGGTGAGTGGCTGATTCACCGGGAAATCGGTCGAGGTCCATTTTCATCCCGTCAGGCAGCACTTCCATGAGCCATTGGATTTGTTCCCGATCACCGGCGGAGAAATTTTCGTACAATTTCAGGCAGTCTTCCAGTCGCTGGAGAAGAATACTTTCCGCAGAGTCTCTCTGGTGGGGAATAAGCGCGGTTTGAATCTCCTGGACAGCCTTCCAATCAATTTCAGCAGTTTGAAATTGTGCACTGAACTGATTAAGGTATTTCAGGCGCAGTTCGCGGTCGATAAGCTCCGTATCCGCGATGGTATCAGCTGCGCGCGCAAACAGGTACGATAGTCCCATCTGGTCGCGCACGCCTTGCGGGAGCACGTTAAGCGTGAGATAAAACGAACGGGAGACCTGCTTGAGGATGCCGTGAAGAAGCTCGTGTGTGGCGGAATCGGTGCTCAAAGATAGGAATTCCAAAGACGCTCAATCAATCAGGGCCGAACATTACATGGTGTCGAACCTGAAGGTCAAGATATCGTATCCTCATCGTCGACAATCGGGGTGGCGGTAGGGCTATCAAACTATAATTGCCAACAGATGGCAGGGAAATGATGGCAGATGCCATTTCCAGCATTGAGTGTGATATTCATATTGGTCAAGGTGGTTTATGAATGAAGTTTTGTTTTTGGTAGAGAAGTCCATAGAGGGCGGATACACTGCTCGTGCGCTTGATCAGTTCATTTTTACCGAAGCTGATGATCTTGAGGCGCTGCGTCGGCAAGTGCGCAACGCCGTTCACTGCCACTTCGGCGAGCAAAACGCCTCGGATCATCCGGTTGCATTTTATACAACCAAGCTCAGCCAGCATAAATAATCAATACGGGTGCCAACTATCATGAGTAATGCCGCTTTATACATTGCGCATCAACGAAAATCAGATGGAGCAATCCAAAGTCTGGAAGTCCATCTACTTGAAGTTTCGCGTATTGCGAGGTCCTTGGCAGCTAAAATCGGCTTGCAGGATCAGGGTGAATTGATTGGCTTGCTCCATGATTTAGGTAAATATAGCAGTGAGTTTCAGCTTTATCTGAAATCTGCCGTTGGTTTGATAGACCAAGATGAAGACGAGTTTGTTGATGCAAAGGGCATGAAAGGAAAGGTGGATCATTCCACTGCCGGAGCCCAGCTCGTTTGGCAGGAATTCGCCCACCACGGGGAAATCGGACGGATTGTTGGGCAGATACTCTCCTTGTGTATTGCCTCTCATCATTCCGGTTTATGCCTATGAACCATTTTCAGCCTCATCTGCTCAAATTCATTGAGATCAACGATATAAGGAGTTGAGTCATGAAGACCGCAGAGCTGAACCTGCTGGATTGGCAGGAGCGATTTGGCACAGAGGCA
>JACCWK010000212.1 GCA_013697655.1 Nitrosospira sp. | reverse complement strand
TCAAGCCATTGAAAACAAACGCAACTCAAATTCTCCGGGAGTAAAAAATGCGCGTCAAAAGCGTCATGCAAGCGAGTATATACGAGATTTTTGCGGCGCATGAACTGGCAAAGGAATTGAAGATCATACTGGGTGATGTCGGCTCTATAAGTTGCAAATCGATCCCGGAAATAGGCGGTTGCAACTCTGATCAACAAAATTTCCGGGTGTTTCCGGATGAGAACTAGTTAACTACTGTCGCTGAGTTAACAAAAATAATCTGATCAAAAGTGCGATTGAGCGTTTTGCTGTTGAAATTTTTCATTACCAGACTTTGTTGAAAACGAACCCGGTCCCCAACCTTTACCCTGGTAGTAGGAGCAGCAATCCAGAAACGTTTTTCGGTGGTCGCTAATTCCATGTACGTATAGCCTGGCGCATCCAGCGTGGAAAGGACCTTGCCTTCGGTATTAGGGGCTCCCGCCGCCGCGTTCGCAGCCTGTGTCGGCGCTTTTTCCTCGGCCATTGCATGCATGGGGTTTAACAGCACCAGTCCGATAGAGAAAATTGCTGTCAGATACGTTATTTTCAAAACCGCCTCCAGATTAGGGTATGTTTTCTAAAAACGGCATGATACACCTCAATTCTTGGAGTTCCAATCGGAAATACTTTCTCCTGCCGGCTCTGCGATCCACATGGAGAGCGGGCATTCTCACGGACAAAGCAATGGTCTGGTTTGGCAATCCGGCTCAAAGTAATTTTTGCAATTATCATCGAACCCTGAGGTCTCGTTGCTTGGGGTAACGCCATTATTCACTGTGCAATGAGAAAAATGGGGCATAAAAATTACATAGCTGGATATAATACAGGCGAAGCGAGCATTACCGGTTGGACCTGCTTTCGTTAATATGCGATGGGATGAAGCTTCCAAGGCCACACAATCTTTAATAGTAAACGTCAGGTGGCTGCATCCAGATTTGAACAAAATCGGCCAAATCTAAAGAAGATGGTGTCGGCATCCGGTATTTATAAAACGACAAACACAGCGCACGGAGATTGCATATGGAATTTGAATGGAAAATCATTGACGAGCATCACCAGGAAATTTTTTTGGATAAGCACGTCAGAGGTCTGCTCTGGATAACAGCGGCCGGTTTTTCATTTTGGCATAGCTACCCTAACCCGGCGGTCGACCTTTCCCGTGTAAAGAATATTGAAGACGCGAAAAAAGTCATAGAGGCTGCGCTTCGTGCCAATGAAATCCAGTTTAGCGGAAATCTTCCAGGAAGCACTGTGTAGGTCTGTGAATTGCCATTGATTCACGCTTCGCGGAGACTGTACTCAAAGGTTTGAGTTATTCCAAAAATTTCTTATGGAGAGCCTGTCCAGGGATCAGCTTTCTGGGAATCAGTTCGAGAACCGCCGCCACCACTCCCCGGAACAGCGCGGGGATCGAAGACAAAAATCGAGGGTGGTGAACCATCCAGCAGCGTTGAGGAGCCGGGTAAGTTACGCGGCATTACGGTGATGCCGGAACCCAGTATTGTTTCCTCGGGGGACTGTGTTTGCTGCGAGGGGATACCGGTATTGGCGTTCCCTGGATTATTCTTGCGAGCACAAATCGCGGCTCCTTCCTCTGTGCTCTTCCCTGCTTTCTGTTCTGCGGCTTCACATGCCAACGTTTGATAGACAGTCATGTATTTTGCCGCCTCCTGGTAACGCCCGGTGTCCATGAGTTCTTTGACGTGGAGTTGGGCGTCCTTGAACTTGCTTTGAGCATCGGGGGTGTGAAAAAGCGGGTTGGTTTCGGTGGCCTGAGCCACGGTAGAAAGCAGCGCTGCGAAGATAGCCGAAATTACAAAATTCACGTCTTCTCCTTATTATTATTATTCAATGAGTTAAGAAATAACTGGAAAGGAAGAGCAAGCCAATCCAGGTTATACTGAATTCAGTATCGCGCATCTCAATCATTTATGAGACGCAACCGTATTTTATTCTGCAAAATGCTGGTGTGTCGAATGATACGATTTAATCGGGAGTGGAAGTTCTGAGAAATTAAAATATTCCTCTTACATGCGGGAATATTTATAAAAAGGCCCGGCAAGGGGTGGTTGGCCTACGCCGGGCCAGTGGCATCTACTACAAGAGGGAGAAAAAAGTAGACGCCAGTACACATTTTCGTTCAGTCAACTTTAAGCTTCTGTTCGCCGCCACACATAGCAGAAAATTATGTTTTCCCTTGGCGGGGTCTTTTTTTAACCAGAATCAATGAATAGGGAATAGTGTGTGAAACGATTTCTTGCAACCTGCATTGCCTTTGTAACGATGCCTGCTCTTGCGCAGCTAACAGATATAAAAGAGGCCTCATCAACCACCGAAGCACGGTATGTCGAGCCGTCCACCAGTACCGTAATCAGCCCGGGGTTGAAAATCGCGCATTTATTCGAGCGCAATCTTAAACAGCCGTACATCCTGCAACGTCTTACTGACCGTGCTTATTATTTCCAGCACATGTTCTATTCCACGACTTTCTATGTGGGGGAGAAAGGGGTTCTCCTGTTTGATGCGCTTGAAGGGCGGGGAGAGAAGTTGCTCGCGGCCATCCGCGACGTGACATCGTTACCGGTTACAACGCTCGTCTATTCTCATTTTCACGTCGATCATATAGGAGACGAAAAATTCTGGGTCGACCAGGCTAGGAAGGCTGGCGTAGATCTTCGGATCGTCGCTACGCGTGCGACCGCGGACAAAATGGATTTCATGGCAAGCGGCTTGCCCAAAGCCACCGCGGTGCTGCCCAATTTGAAGGATTCGTTCAAGTTTGAAAATCTAACGGTGGAATCACATCGTTTCGAGCATCCCGCTCATACCGATGATCATTCGGCCTGGTTGCTGAAGGAAGAAAGAATTCTCCATTCGCCTGATTTGCTTAATCCCGATCAGTTACCGGTGATGGGTTTTGCGGTTTCGGATACTTTGGTATACCACGAAAGCAATTTGAAAGAGGCCAGCGCCCTTGACTGGCTGCACTTCGTGGGAGGGCACGGCAATATCGGTTCAAGGCAGGACTTCAAATTTCAGCTTACGTTTCTTGATGATCTTCGGCAAGCCACCTCTAAGGCGCGGACAGAAAAACCATTCGCAAAGCATATGGTTGCACCGGTCAACAATCACGCAGCTCTTGCTCGAACGCAACGGGAAGCAATAGTTAAGCGCGTGACGGAAACCTTGCGGCCTAAGTACGGAATGATGTATGGCATTGAAGCTTCAATGCCTATGAATGTGGAACTTGCGATCAGACTGGTGGGTTCCTATTACTGACTGAAGCAGCAGCGTCAAAATGTCGTAAATTGATAAAAGAGCCCAAATAATAGCGCTACTCGATTTGCTCATAATGTATATTATGTTAAATTAACCTATAAAATTGATAATGCCTTATGAGGTTCTTGCAAAATGGACAGGCTAAGCGGAATTATTTTCATCTGACGGATAAAAATTGAGTTGGGCGCTGCCATTGCTGGCAAGATGGAGGTTCCAAAGACTACATCAACGCCCAGGATG
>JACCWK010000199.1 GCA_013697655.1 Nitrosospira sp. | reverse complement strand
AGCAAGCCATCACGCACATTACCGAACATCGTATAAAGCAGAATAAAGATGAGCCCGAGAGCAAGCGGTATTACAATTTGCAGGCGCTGGGCAGCGGAGATCAGTTGCTCGAATTGGCCTCCCCATGTCAGCCAATACCCGGATGGAATCTGTACATTCTTTGCGACCAGGACTTCTGCCTCCTCCACGAAGGACCCAAGATCCCGGCCACGCACGTTTGCCGTGACAACCGCTCTGCGTTTGCCATTTTCCCGGCTCACCTGGTTGGGTCCTGGTACCACGTCGAGCCTGGCCACCTCATCCAATGTCACATAGGCAGGCAAGGCGATCGCTGGAGCCCTTCGCCGCTCCCGCCATGGCCACGGCGGCGGGGAGGCCGATCGGCAGACGCCTGAGCGCCTCGATGTTACCGCGCAGTTCTTCCGGAAGTCGCACCTGTAGCTCGAAGCGGCGATCACCTTCGAAAATAGTACCGGCGTTTCGTCCACCGACAGCAACGGCCACGGCGTCTTGCACATCCGCTATGTTTAAACCGTAACGTGCCAGTTTTTCGCGATCGGGCTGAATCGAAAGCACGGGCAATCCCGTGAGTTGTTCCACTTTAACATCCGCCGCCCCGGCAACCGTGCCCAGAAGCTTCTCGATCTGCTCGGCAACGGTGAACAGGATATGCATATCGTCGCCAAACACCTTTACCGCAACATCCGCACGCACGCCCGATATCAATTCGTTGAAACGCATCTGTATTGGCTGAGTAAATTCATAATTGTTACCCGGTATTTTCCGAATCGCTTGTTCCATTGCGGCGATCAATTCCTCCTTGGTATGCCGCGGCCCCGGCCACTCCGACTGGGGTTTCAGCATAATAAAGTTGTCTGCGACACTCGGCGGCATCGGATCGGTGGCAATCTCGGCGGTTCCGATCTTGGCAAAAACCCTGTCTACTTCGGGAAATGTCTTGATTGTTTGCTCCAGTTCGCTTTGCATTTCGATAGCGGTCGTCAGGCTCGTGCCAGGGATGCGGATCGCGTGGAGCGCGATATCCCCCTCGTTAAGGCTGGGCACAAATTCGCTGCCCATTCGTGTCGTCAGCAGTCCGGATAACGTCACAATCACGATAGCCAGTGTCACTGTGAGGGCCTTATTGTGCATTGCGGCGCTCAGGGCAGGCAAATAGATCTTTTTTGCCCATGCCACCACGGGACTCTCTTTTTCTGCCACCTTACCGGAGAGGAAGAGTGCTATCGCTTCCGGAACGAACGTTATGGAGAGGATCATCGCACCCAGCAGGGCGATTACGACGGTGAAGGCCATCGGATGAAACATCTTTCCTTCCACCCCTGTGAGCGCAAAGATGGGAAGATAAACCACCATTATGATTAGCTCCCCATAGATAAGCACCCGCCTTGCTTCCCTGGTCGCATCGAAAACCATCGCAAACCGTTCCGCAGGCGTCAGTTCCCGCCCGAGCCGTATCTGCTCATGAGCCAGACGCCGGATACTGTTTTCAACAATGACAATGGCGCCATCCACGATGAGGCCGAAATCAAGCGCGCCCAGACTCATCAGGTTGGCGCTGACATGATTGGCCACCATTCCGCTAAAAGTGAACAGCATCGAGAGCGGGATGACGAGCGAAGTGATGACTGCCGCGCGCATGTTCCCCAAAAACAGAAACAGCACCACGATCACCAGCGCGGCGCCTTCAAACAGGTTGGTCGCGACGGTTCGAATGGTTTTGTCGATCAGCGTGGTACGATTATAGACAGCGGTGGCTATTACACCTTCAGGCAAAATCCGATTGATTTCCGCCAATTTTTTTTCGACGGCATGCGAAACGGTGCGGCTGTTTTCTCCGATCAGCATGTGCACCGTACCTAGCACCACCTCTTTACCATTTTGTGTGGCCGCCCCGGTACGCAATTCCTTGCCGATCAGAATATCCGCGACGTCCTTGATGCGTATGGGTATTCCTGCTCGAGAACCGAGGGTGATGTTGCCGATTTCATCAAGATTGGCTACCTGTCCCGGCAGGCGCACCAGATACTGTTCGCCGCTTTTCTCAATGTATCCGGCGCCGACGTTGAGATTGTTACGTCCCAAAGCCGTGATGACATCCTGTAAGGTTAATCCGAACGAGATCAGCTTCTCGGGATAGGGGGCGACATGAAACTGTTTGACAAAGCCGCCCACCGAGTTGACTTCTGTTACACCAGGGACCGTGCGCAAATGCGGCCGGATGATCCAGTCCTGAACTTCGCGCAGATCGGTCGGCGTATATTCCGTGCCGTCCGGCTTTCTCGCGCCTTGTTTGGCGTCAACCGTCCACATAAAAATTTCACCCAGACCGGTAGAGATGGGCCCCATTGAGGGCTCAACATCAACAGGGAGCCTGCCTCTCGCTTCCTGGATACGCTGACTCACGAGCTGACGCGCAAGGTAGATATCAGTGCCGTCCTTGAAAATCACAGTGACCTGGGAAAGACCATAGCGGGAAAGAGAGCGGGTGTACTGCAGATTGGGCAGCCCCGCCATGATGATCTCGATGGGAAAGGTCACGCGCTGTTCCGCCTCTATGGGCGAATATCCCGTCGCACGCGTGTTGATCTGCACCTGCACGTTGGTAATATCCGGCACCGCATCGATGGATAGCTTTTGGTAGCTGTAGACCCCAAACATAGCCATCGCCAGTACCGCCATCAGGACCAGTCCGCGCCGCTGTATGGATACTTGTAAAATGCGTTCAATCATGGTCTCGCCCGGGCTGATTTTTTCGCACTAACTTGATATGTGAGAGCCCCGCCAAGTGATCATCCGTTTCACTCATGAATTGCACCCGCCTTGCCGAGCTCGGCCTTGATCGCGAAGCTGTTGCCTGTTGCGTATTGTTCTCCCGCGCGAAATCCCTTGAGCACCTCGATCATTTTGCCGTCACTGCGGCCCAGTTCCAGCGGCCGTGCCTCGAAGTATTGGCCGTAGCGGCCGAATACTACCGTCCAGTCACCCAGTGTCTGAATGGCCTCCGCAGATACCGCGACAGCTACCGGGATTTCTTCTGCCGTCAGCTCCGCATTGACAAACATGCCGGGGCGCCATCTGCCGTCCTTGTTCTCCAGCTCGACCCGCGCTGTGGCGGTACGGGTTTGCCCTCCAATCAGGGTCGTTATATAAGTGATATCACCGACACCCATGACGTCGAATGCGGTCGCTTTGATGGTTGCCTTTTGGCCGACCTTGACTACAGCCAGATCTTTCGGGTACACGGTTATTGCCGCCCAGATCGTCGATACGTCGGCTACGGTATAAATATTGTCATCCTCCTTGAGGGTTTGACCCTGGGCGATGGCTTTCGCGGTGATGAGCCCGGAGATCGGCGCCTGGATTTCGTAGCGTGCCAGATTCTCTCTAAAGGAGCGTGACTCAGGCCGAACACCCAGCGAGCGCAGCTTGGTCGTGGCGAGATCCACGGCGATTTCCGCTTCGTTCAGCAACTTCTGGGCAGTTAAATAGTCCTGCTTGGCGGTAATCTTTTCTTCCCATAGCCGCTTTTCCCGTTCGAAAGTGGTTCGCGCCAATCCCAGCCGTCTCTGAGAGACCAGATATTGGCTGCGTAAATCAGCCAGCATCTGGCTTTCAATTTCCGCAAGCACCTCTCCTTTTTTCACCTCCTGGCCATGGTGGCGATAGACAGCGGTTACGATGCCAGGCAGGCGCGGCACGACCAATACCACGGTATGTTCGTTGTAGATGATTTCTCCCGGCAGCTTGAGCATGGGCCTGATTGTTTCAGGTCCCGCTGTCCGGATTTCGATGTCCATGTTCTTCAGCATTGCATCCGGCATTTCCACCCTCGCCTCGGCGTGGCTATAATTCCACTGGAACGTTTTGCCCTTCCATTCAGCGGCAACGGCTACATCGAATGAATGAGGTTCTTCCACTACCCCGTCGCCGATCAGATAATCGGCTTCCGGCCTGAATCTATATACCTGTGCAGGTTTGCCTAGCCGCGATAACGTAACAGTAACCTTTGCAGAAGATGGTGCAAGTAGTTTCCCATTTTCATACAGGTAAAGCCGGAACTGTGGGGGTACGCCTTTTTCGAAGATCGTCACCTCTACGCCCAAGCCATCTGTTGTCAGTAGTTTTCCCCCTTTCCGCCCGATCGCCGGCTCCGTACCTGGTTGGGGCTTTCTACTTCCAGCTATCCCCGGCGCATCCTTGGCGCCAGTTGTTTCAGCTGCGGCGTCGGCTGCGGTAGGTGGAGCCGTTTTGTCCAGGGTGAGAATCAAGCTACCCAGTACAATTCCTATTGCGATTACGGCAATGATGGGAATGAGTCGATTTTTGTTTTTCACTTATCTACTCCTTGAGTCTTGACCGGCGCCATTACTGCTCAACTGATTCCTTACACCATCAATCGGTGCCGCAATCAGCCGTTCGATTTCATTGACCAAGCGCTGGTGTTAGCAACAAATAGAATTGTCCGGTTTGGTAGCAAATAGAGTGTCCGCTTTCTAACGCATCGAATTATGGATTCGATTCAGTGCGCGGCTGTGGCGGCGGATTTACGCCACAACCTTATTTTT
>JACCWK010000184.1 GCA_013697655.1 Nitrosospira sp. | reverse complement strand
AAAATAAGGTTGTGGCGTAAATCCGCCGCCACAGCCGCGCACTGAATCGAATCCATAATTCGATGCGTTAGAAAGCGGACACTCTATTTGCTACCAAACCGGACAATTCTATTTGTTGCTAACACCTGGCCAGGTCGTTCAATCCTCTGGTCTTGGCCTCAAACCATTGATCTACTTTGTCTTTGCTGGTCAGATTCTGGTCGATGTCTCGCGCTTCGTAGCGCAAATCCAGTACCACGCCCTCGCGCACCGCCTGATCAAATTTGTAAGTGTGAATATAGCGGCCAAACACTTCGATGCTTTTCTGCTTGTCCGCTTTCAGCAGAGGTGTGCCGGTAAAGCCGATGAACAGCGCGTTTGGCAGCAGCGCCTTCATGGCCTTGTGCAGATCGCCCGACTGGGTGCGGTGGCATTCGTCCACGAACACATGGATGTCGCCCTTGGCTTTGAAGTCCACAGGAAGCTTTCGGATAGCCTCAACAAACTCCCTGGTACTTTTATCCGCTACCTGTTCACCATTTCCCTTACCACCGAACTTATGCACCAGCGAGCAGAGCAGGGATTCCTCGGTACGGTTGAGTTTGCCGATCAAGTCTGCACCGCTGTTGGTGCGGTAGATGGTTTCATTAACGCCGAGAAACACCTTTTCGATCTGCTCATCCAGCTCGGTGCGGTCGGTAATGATGAGCACCCGCGACGCTGGATAGTTCGCGTGTATCCACTTGGCCAGCCATACCATGGTAAGCGACTTGCCGCTACCCTGAGTATGCCAGATGATTCCACCCTCGCGGCGGCTGATATAGTCCTGAGCCGCCTTCACACCGAAATACTGATTCTGGCGGCAGAGCTTCTTGATGCCTGCGTCGAACACCACAAAATCGTGGATCAGCTCCAGGAATCGCGCCTTGGCGCATATCTGCAACAGGTGGCGGTCCAGCGGGTTCGGCTCAGCGGCGTAATCACCGTTTTTCTCCATCCATTTGAGGTAATACTTCTCCGGCGTTTCGATGGGAGCGTAGCGCAGGCCCTCGCTGTCGTTGCCCGCCATCAGCCATTGCAAGGTGGAGAAAAATGGCTGAATGAATTCTTTCTTCTGGTTGTCGAGATTCTGGCGTATGCCCTCGGCAACCGATACCGTGGAGCGTTTCAGTTCCAGCACGCCCAGCGCAATACCGTTGACGTAGAGCACCACATCCGGACGCTTGGCGCTGGCTTTGGCCGCATTGACCAAATCCGCGCCGTTCACCGTTACCTCCTCGGCAATAGCGAAATGATTGCTTTCCGGGTGTTTCCAGTCGATCAGCCAGACCGTGACATGATTTTCGCCCGCGGCGGGCCGCACCTTCACGCCGTAGCGTAGCAGGTTGTAAACCTCGCGATTACGGTCGTAAAGGTGCTTGCTGGTGTCTGCCGCCGTCTTGTTCAGCTCATGCAGCGCCCGCTTGATGAGCGAGTCGTTCACGCCCTGTTTTTGCAGCCATGCGCGCAGCAAATCCGGCGCGATGTTGGCGTTGCCGGAGCGGTCGATCCAGTTGCCCAGATAGTCGTAACCCAGCCGGTCGCGGAACAGCGCGACGACGCGCGCCTGGGTTATTTTCTCTATTTGGCCGACGGAACTCATTGTTTTATCTGTTTCCTTACGATTGCCGGTAGCCGGTAGGATGGGTGGAGCGAAGCGCAAACCCATCATTCTCCTGACTTTACACCTCGCCAAAGGCCCCGTCGCTTGCCTCACCGCTTCCAGCCCGATCCCTGGGGCATATGCCAGCTTCAACAATAACGATGAAACGTGGAATGCGGCCAATCGGCAACCCGCGCGACATGCCGATGTTTCACCGGATTGTAATGGATGTAATTTAGGGTTTTGATGGGTTACGCTATGCTCCACCCATCCTACCGAAGTTCATTTTTCTTTTTGCTGGCGTTTTGCGGCGGCTTTATACACCGCATTGCGCTCACGCTTGCCCACCGCAACCACCACGACCATCAGCACCCCGTCCCGCACCTCATACACCAGGCGATAGCCCGCTTCCCTGAGTTTGATTTTGAACCGGTCGTTATGGCCTGATAGCCGGGCTGATGGAATGCGCGGATTTTGCAAACGCTCCGCCAGTTTGTTCTTGAATATTTCACGCATCGAGGCATCCAGCTTCTTCCACTCCGCCAGCGCATCGGGATGAAAGCTCAGCTCATAGCTCATCCAGCGTCATCCGGACGGAGGCCTTGCCGTCTTCCAAGCGGGCATCGGCGAGCGCATTCAGTTCCACATCATCCAGCTTATCCATCAGCGCCTCGTAGGCCTTTGCCGGAACGCAATAGAAAGTGGGTTCGTTGCGATTAAGAATCGCGACTGGAAAACCCTCGCCCGCTGCCACCGTCGCCATAGGATTCTTCTTCAATTCGGAAACACTGGCGGTCGTTGTCGCCAGAATGAGGTGTGCCATGATAATCCCCAGGTATTTTTAGATGAGCCAACCATAGCACTCTTAACAGGTCTTGACAAGATCGCTCATATCAGCCGAATCCTCCCGGTCAGCAGTTCCTGCATCATCCCCTGCTTGAGTGCGCGGGTCTTGTCGCGGCGGGCTTCAAGGGCGGCGATTTCGGTATTCATGTCGGAGAGGATGGCGGCGATGGCGGTTTGCTCGTCCGGCCTTGGGAGAGGTATCTCGAGCTTCAGGAAGTTAGTCTTAGAAAGGTTGTATCTTGTCGCGCCTTGCGCCAAGAAATACAACAGTTTTCGTCCTGTCCCGCTCCTAAAGAAATAGGCCAAGAACAGACCATTGGCTTCCACACCTTCTTGCACTCTGAAACCAAAGCAGAAACTGTTCAGATACACCTTATGGAAGTCAGCCAGCAATACGGCGCACATACCAACTTCTTCCGGTGTTTCTGACGAACCATTGAAAAATAAATCATCCTTTCTTGCTTGATTCTGGGCCTCTGAGGCGGAAATTCTCACCTGTTCAAGATTGTTCGGATCAACGACCGTGTTGCCAATCACATTCAGAAAGGGGATATATTGTGATGAGCCACTACCGAAGTCAGCCTTGGTCTTTCCAGTTAGGCCGCCGTATGTGGTGCCAATTTCCCCTAACCGCTTTGCTTCCCACGTTTCGCTAAATCCTGGCAGGCGGGTCTGGCCGGTAAGGAGTTGCTGCATGGTAGCCTGCTTGAGGTTGCATTTCTTGGCAATGAGCCGGTCCAGGGCGCCGATCAGCGTATCCACGTCAGATAACGCGCCAGCGATGGCGCGTTGTTCGGGGAGGAGTGGAGCGGCGGCAAAAATCTTGCGAAGTGCTGCAATCGGTATTTCTTGCAGCGCCGAACCATTTAGGTTCTTCTCAATCGCATTCCTGCCCGATGATGACGATAAGTATTGTAAGAGATAGCCGCTGTGGAAATTCTCGCTTGCCGAAAGGAGAGCAACCCCTCTGGTCAAATTTGCTCCCGAAAGCTCCTTGCCAATGACAGCAACTGCTCCAATTTTCCCTCGTAGTGCAATCACCAAGTCGTTCTCACGCAACAGCGTTCTTTTGTAGGCTTGGCTAATCTCATCAGATGTTGTGATTAACTGCTCTGGGTCGATACGACTGCCAACCATGTCAACAACACGAAGGCATCTCACACCGTTACGCACCGCTCTTCCGGTTTGCACGATTCCGTATCCAATTGGTCTCGTCGGGTCCGTCAAGTTCTGCAAGGTACTGCAACCCCACTCCTCCGGAATCACCCCCACCTCAGTCTGCTTGTAGCCCGGCCTCAGCTCCATGCAAACCCCATCTTCTTCAGGTGTTCGTCCACGCGGGCGGCAAGGCTTTCCACCTCTTTTATCAGTATGGGCAGCGGCGTGGCGTAGCGTTCAGCCAGTTGCCTGATGCGGCCGGTAAGCGCCTGGCTCACCCGATCCAGTTCGCTTTGCACGCTGGCTTCCAGCGCGGCGAGCCATTTGTCATCCACCACCAGGGCCTTGATCTCTGCCACGGTGAGAGTGGCGTATTTGGCGGTCACCGTGGCATCGAGCGTCTTTTGCGCGTCTTTTACCCGTTTGGCGGCGGCGGCTTCCTGTTCGCTTAGGCCCAGAAATTGTCTCAGGAGAGGAATCTCGCCGGGTTCGGCTACGTCGATGCCGCCTTCCTCGGCTGCGGCAAGCCGGGTCTTGACGCTGGCTTTGGTGATCTTGCCTTTCTCCGTTTGGGCTTCGAAGAGCAGGCCATCCTCACTCCCTTGCTCCTCGATCAGTTCTTCCATCTCGCGGCTGATAGCGTCGCGATCAGCTTCCAGTTTTTCGATGGCGGCCTGCTCGGCCGCGAAGTAGCGTGCCACGATCAGCGCGGCAGGGATCAGGCCGGTATTGGGTTTGCCATTCTGCACAGCCTTCCAGCCTTCCAGCGCAATCTGCCATACATCGTCCTGCATGGTCTCGGCCCAGTAGTCCATGAGGTGCTGATAGACATCATAGGGGTTGATTAGGAGTGCGGTGCGGAAGGTTTCCAGCAGGCTTTCAGATAGATCTTCGATCAGTGCCTTGGGGCGATCGCCTAGCAGGATGCCGGTGAGCAACGGCGTGTTGGCCGCTTTCCATGCCGCGAACAGCTTGGTCACCTGCTGGTTGAACGCGGTGAATTCGGCATGGCCGAAGATGGTGGGCTTGATCTGGCTCGTTTCCACCTTGAGTCGGCTGTAGCCAACACGGCCAGCCGTATTGTCAAAAGAGCCAAAAAGTTCGTGGCGCACGGCAGGGAAGACCTGCCAGTAGGTAGAAAGACCGTCGATGTCGTGGTTGGGAATGCCACCCTTGAGGTGGGCCTCAATGTCCTGCAAGTCTTCCGCTTCGGTACTGTCGATATAGCGCGGCAGGTTGAGGTTGAAATCGTTGGCCTCGATCTCGGCCAGCGGCACCAGGCGCGAGTATTTGGCAATCTCCACCTGACGGGTAAAAATGTCCACGATCTTGTGGATGTCCTGGGCGCACAGCCGGTTCTTGTTGCCATCCTTGATGAAACCCCTGGAGGCATCGATCATGAAGATGCCGGTATTGCCCACTGCGCGGGGGGCGGCATGCTCCTTGTCCAGCACCAGGATGCATGCGGGGATGCCGGTGCCGTAGAACAGGTTGGCGGGCAAGCCGATGATGCCTTTGATATACCCGTGGCCGACGATGCGCCTGCGGATGTGGGCTTCGGCATTTCCTCTGAACAGCACGCCATGGGGCAGAATCACCGCACCCTTGCCGGTGCTCTTGAGGCTGGCAAACATGTGCAGCAGAAAGGCGTAATCGCCATTCTTTGCGGGCGGGATGCCATACTCGAAGCGGCCATAGAGGTCATTGGCCGGGTCGAGGCCACTGGTCCAGTTTTTGTTGGAAAATGGCGGATTGGCCACCATGAAGTCGAAAGTCTTGAGCCGCCCGCCGGCATTTTTGAAGTGCGGTGCGGCCAGCGTGTTGGCTTGCCAGATTTCCGCGGTGGGACAGTCATGCAGCACCATGTTCATGCGAGCAAGGGCCGACGTGGCGTTATCCATCTCCTGCCCGTAAAGGGCGAGGTCCAGCCCAGTACGGCTTTTGGCTTCATCGTGGGCCTTGAGCAGCAGAGAGCCGGAACCGCAGGTAGGATCGTAAATGCTCTGGTCAGAACGGCTTGCGGCATCCAGACCGAGCACCTGCGCCATGACACGCGAAACCTCCGATGGGGTATAGAACTGGCCCTTGCTTTTGCCTGATTCGGTGGCGAAATGACGCATCAGATATTCGTAAGCGTCACCCAGCAGATCATCGCCTTCCGCCCGGTTGCGGCCGAAATCCAGTCCCTCGAAGATGGCGACCAGCTTGCTGAGCCGGTCGACCATCTCCTTGCCCTTGCCGAGCTTTTCCTCGTCATTGAAGTCGGCAACGTTGATGGCGCCCTTGAGGCTGTCGTTGGCATCGGCGAGCCTGCCAATGATCTTGTTGATCTTGTCGCCGATCTCCTTGTCGCCCTTGAGCGCCGCCATGTCGGCAAAGCTGCCTCCGTTCGGAACTTCGATCAGGGCATGGGGGTCACCGGCGTATTTATCGGAAATATATTTGACGAACAGCAGTACCAGGACATAGTCCTTGTACTGGGAGGCGTCCATGCCGCCACGCAATTCGTCGCAGGATTTCCAGAGCGAGCTGTAGAGTTGAGATTTTTTGAGAGCCATTATTTGTCGATTGGTTTGTGATCATGCCCGAACAGCAAGGCTCGGAACTGTAGCCAAAATCCTGCTACCCTAACATTCCCGCCATCATTTTTACCCAAAAGCCACGAGTAAATCATTCGTTTCGTTGATGTACGCGCTGTAACAAATGACGAGTATAAAGGACGAGTATAAATGGATAAATCAGCCCTGTTGGGCGATTTCTCCGGGGGAAAGCCTGCTTTGCTATTCGGGGTAATTTGTTGGGGCACGCCTTTTCGGGTATCATTGGCAGCCATGACAAAGTATGTATTTGTAACTGGTGGCGTAGTCTCTTCCCTGGGAAAAGGTATCGCGGGCGCCTCCCTTGCAGCCATCCTCGAAACGCGCGGTATCAAGGTTACCCTGCTTAAGCTGGATCCCTATATCAACGTGGATCCCGGTACTATGAGTCCATTTCAGCATGGCGAAGTATTTGTCACCGAGGATGGAGCGGAAACCGATCTCGATCTGGGGCATTATGAGCGTTTCATCAGTGCCCGGATGAGCAGGCGCAACAATTTCACGACGGGCCAGATCTATGAGAGCGTTATCAAAAAGGAGCGGCGCGGCGACTATTTGGGCGGCACTGTACAAGTTATTCCGCATATAACCGACGAAATCAAATTGCATATCAAGGCCGGTGCGGGTGACGCACAGGTGGCTATTGTTGAGATCGGCGGAACAGTTGGCGACATTGAGTCGCTGCCGTTCCTGGAAGCAATCCGGCAGATGGCAGTGCAGCTTCCGCGCGACGATACCTGTTTTATCCATCTTACGTTGCTGCCTTATATCGCATCGGCAGGTGAGCTGAAAACCAAACCCACGCAGCATTCAGTAAAGGAGCTGCGCGAAATCGGTATCCAGCCGGATGTGGTGCTCTGCCGTGCTGACCGTGAATTACCGGCGGAGGAGCGGCGGAAAATTGCGTTGTTCACCAATGTGCGGGAAGAGGCGGTGATTTTGGCAGTGGATGTAGATAGTATTTACAAAATTCCAGGGTTGCTGCATGAGCAGATGCTGGATGAAATCATTTGCCACAAACTGAATATTCTTGCTAAACCGGCGGATTTGAATGCATGGAAGGAGTTGGTGTATGCGCTGGAACATCCCGAGCGTACGATAGAAATCGCGCTGGTGGGAAAATATGTGGATTTGACAGAGTCGTATAAATCCTTGTCGGAAGCATTAATTCACGCCGGAATTCATACCCGCAGCAAAATCAATATCCATTATACGGATTCGGAAAATATTGAGAAACAAGGAATAGATTGTCTCGCCGGCATGGATGCGATACTGGTCCCCGGCGGCTTTGGCAAACGCGGAGTGGAAGGCAAGATCATGGCGATTCGCTATGCGCGTGAAAATCATATTCCTTATCTCGGCATTTGCCTGGGGATGCAGTTGGCGGTAATCGAATACGCGCGCAATAAAGCGGGCATGGAAGGCGCACATAGCACGGAATTCAATCCTGACACCTCTTCTCCCGTCATTGCCTTAACCACAGAATGGCATACCCGTGAAGGTCAGTTGGAAACCCGTAATACAGAGTCGGATCTCGGCGGCAGCATGCGCCTCGGTGGACAGGAATGTTTGCTGAAAGATGGGTCGCTTGTCCGGAAAATATATGGGGCGGACAAAATAACCGAGCGGCATCGCCATCGTTATGAAGTCACCAATGAATTTATTCCGCGATTGGAACAGGCGGGCCTGCGCGTGAGCGGCCTGTCGGCAGGAGAAGCCCTGTGTGAAATGATCGAGTTGCCGCAAACCGAACACCCATGGTTTGTCGCCTGCCAATTTCATCCCGAATTTACTTCCACGCCAAAAGTGGGCCATCCGTTGTTCACAGCGTTTATCAAAGCAGCTATTGATTTCGCAGGCAAGCGTACTGCATCCGAAGCTATAGCTTCCAGCAAACTGAAAAACTTCGCCTAGATGCCAACCATATGAAATTCAGCCTTGTTGGCTCAAGGCACTTTTGTAGCCCTGATTGGAGGCTCCTGCGTGATAAAAGTGAGCGAATAAATCATCAGGTTCGTTCAATGGGGTAATCAAGAGAATATGTGCCAACGTATTCTTTTATCCGCAGCGTCTTACGAGTATGCAGGGCATAGTTCCTTAATAAGATTTATAAATAAACGACTCAGGGAAAATAGTATGAGTGCAATTGTAGATGTCATCGCCCGCGAAATTCTTGATTCGCGCGGCAACCCTACTGTAGAAGCGGATGTATTGCTCGAATCCGGCGTGCTGGGACGCGCGGCTGTGCCCTCCGGCGCATCCATCGGCACCAGAGAGGCGGTCGAATTGCGTGATGGAGATGCGCAGCGCTATTTTGGCAAGGGCGTACTAAAGGCGGTGGAGAACATTAATACCGAGATTGCTGAAGCCATCATGGGACTGGATTCGATGGAACAGGGTTTTATCGACCGGACACTGATTGATCTCGATGGCACCGCCAACAAATCACGGCTGGGCGCCAATGCAATTCTGGCAGTATCGCTGGCGGTGGCGAAGGCGGCGGCGGAGGAATCGGGGCTGCCGTTATATCGCTATCTGGGTGGGGCAGGACCAATGGCGATGCCTGTGCCCATGATGAACGTAATTAATGGCGGCGCCCATGCAAATAATAAAGTTGACATGCAGGAATTCGTGATTATCCCTTTGGGAGCGCAGAGCTTTCGTGAAGCTTTGCGGTGTGGCGCCGAAATATTCCATACATTGAAAGACTTGCTGGACAGTAAGGGAATGCATACTGCCGTTGGCGACGAGGGTGGATTCGCACCCAGTCTTGCTAATAACGAGGCAGCGCTGCAGTTGATCGTCCAGGCTATCGAGCAAGCCGGTTACTTGCCGGGTCCGGACGTCGCCATTGGACTGGATTGCGCCAGCTCGGAGTTTTTCAGGGACGGTAAATATCATTTGGCATCCGACGGGTTGACCCTCAGCTCCGCGCAATTCGTTGATTATCTTGCCGCCTGGGTAGATAAGTATCCGATCATCAGCATCGAAGATGGCATGAGCGAACACGACTGGGATGGCTGGAAGCTGCTTACCAAGAGGCTGGGGAGATCTGTGCAGCTGGTCGGCGACGACATTTTCGTGACCAATAGCGGTATTCTCAAAGAAGGCATAGCACAAGGCGTAGCTAATTCCATACTTATAAAAATTAATCAGATCGGCACGCTTACCGAAACTTTTGCTGCCATAGAAACTGCCAGGCGCGCCGGCTATACCTCGGTAATTTCGCACCGTTCCGGTGAAACGGAGGATACGACTATCGCTGATATTGCCGTAGCCACCAATGCTCTACAAATAAAAGCGGGTTCGCTATCCCGCTCTGATCGTCTGGCCAAATACAATCAGTTGCTGCGCATCGAGGAAGATTTGGGCGACGCCGCAAGCTATCCTGGTCGAGGCGCCTATTACCAACTAAGATAAGCATTGCCGTAATTCCGATGCTTTGCGCCAGCTTACTTGGCAACCTGGTGGGGCAAGGATTTTTCGGCTGGCCTGATTTATCAGGCTTCTCGAGAAGGGCATGGGCCACGCGGGAGCTCGCCGCTTCTGCGTTTCGCAAAGCTGGCGTTGCGCCCTTTCTCGAAAACCGGAAAGCCGTTACGAGGCTTCCCAAGTGAAAGTGCTGAGTCTCATACTCGTTGTCTTGATTGCCTTGCTGCAATATCCGTTATGGGTGGGTAAGGGTAGTTGGCTTAAAGTATGGGAGTTCGATCAGCAAGTGGTAACGCAACATGAAATCAACCGGAAGCTACAAATCCGGAACGCTGCGCTGGACGCGGAAGTGCGCGATCTCAAGCAGGGGTCCGACGCTATTGAAGAGCGTGCCCGTAGCGAACTGGGTATGATCAAGAAGGATGAAATCTTTTTCCACGTACTGGAAGAAAACAAAAAGAACAATTCGCAAGCCGGTAAGTTTGCAGAGGATAGCCTCGAGTAGGGTAGTAAAAATAGTTCAGTGTCACGATGTGATTCACCGGAGCGCCATCGCCATTTTCGCCTCTCTGCGCCTCATCGCGCCCGCGTGGACTGGATTGGCGTCCCGATGAAGGGAATCGATCAGTCGAATTCTCGCCATTCGCTCCACCGGCAACGCCGAAGTCCCGCAAAGCCGACATCCCATAAAGAGTAGTCATTACCTCCGCTTGCGAATCCGGCATCCACCCTAATGTTCATTAGTCGAATGCCGGTTCACCAGCATTGCCATCATATTCTTACCGTTTTCACTTCACAGAATACCCTCCAACCTATATTCTTCATAAATAGAAAAGCGGAGATGGTCCGGGGCTTATACAAAACGGTGCCAATCAACTAGCGGGATAAAACCATGCACTTGCTTCTAATATTTGGGATCGTTCTCGCCATAGGCGTCGTGGGCTTTGCTCTGCAGAATAACGTGCCTGTAACGGTGACCTTGGCCTTGTGGAGCTTCGAGGGTTCTTTGGCGTTGGTGCTAATGCTCGCGATGGGCCTTGGGGTGATTATTGCCGGACTGATGTCATCGCCGAGTATGATAAAGAATCGATGGACCCGTTCACGTCTTCGTCATCAGGTTTCGCGTTTGGAAGAAGACAAGCTAACATTGGAGCGGCGCATCGTTGAACTTGAGGCTGAACTTGAGAGGATCGCTCCGAAACCGTTTCAGGAAGAGCCGGAACGTTACCTTGGATTAAGGTCTCTGTTTCTGGGCGGGCCCGAGAAACCTAAAGAATAATTAATATTCATATCATTCGTTGTGGGTAGATTCTGGCCGGAATGTGAGCGACCTGCGCCAAGTGATCTTGGAGAGGTAGTCGTAATAGATTCAGTTTTGAATCCGGAGGAGGGCATGGAATCGGTCTTAATGTCGGCCCGGCATGTGCGGCATGTGCCTATCGTTTACTCCATTCGTACGAAGACAGCGACCCGCATGGACGTCGAATCCAGGCTTTCAAGCTGGTTGCAGGCCCTTCAGGATTACCAGTTCAACGGGTACGGATCCATTTTCATCGGCCAGCCAGATCTGTCCATCCTGAATGATGCAATTCAAATGCATGCTGCGCTGCGCTTGTTTTGCAATGGCCCGGGTGGCTTCCACCGGCAGATTGATCACAGTCAGGTTCTTGGTCTGTTCGAGTTTGTCGCAACATTGTTTCCACCACCTGTCGACGACACGGCCGCCATACGTGTAAATGAGAACCTGCCTGGCACGACCACAAGCCTTGCGGATCAATTTCTCATCCGGGAGCCCTACGTCTATCCAGAGCTGGATAGTGCCGGTTAAATCTTTTCGCCAGAGGTCGGGTTCATCACATGCGCTCAACCCATTGCCAAACAAGAGCATTTCATGCGCGTGCAGCGCGAAGGCTATTAACCGCACCATCATGCGCTCATCGGTTTCCGATGGATGGCGGGCGAGAGTAAGCACATGATCATGATAATAATGGCGATCCAGATCCGCAATTTTTATTTCGGCTTTAAAGATGGTTGCTCTAATAGACATATGAGAAGTCCGTGAATATATTAAATTCGAGATTAACACCGAATGAAGTTGTCGTTAGCTCATTCATTCGCCTCCTTATCATGCTTCCTCTTAAATGCATGATTCCGTTTATCAGCATCGGCCGCGCCTCTTGAATAAACTCTCGAGAGCGTCATACCTTGCTCACTGAACACATCAATTCAACAGTCAGTTAATGCCACAACATCCGCAGCATAATCGAACCCGGTGGCAGGCCATAAAGATGGCGGTCGCATTTATTACGCCTTACAAGCGCCAGGTATTTTACGGTCTCCTGGCATTATTATTCACGGCAGGAATTACATTGTCGATGGGGCAGGGTATCCGGTTGCTGATCGATCGCGGCTTTGCCACCCAATCCACGGAACTGCTTGCTCAATATGTATTTGTGTTCCTGCTGCTGGTTTTTGCGCTCGCCGTGGGAACGTTTACCCGGTATTACTGGGTTACATGGCTGGGGGAACGAGTCATTGCGGACATTCGTTGCAAGGTTTTCAATCACCTGATCGATTTGCACCCCGGCTTCTTCGAAAAAAATCGCAGCCTTGAAATCCAGTCGCGATTAACGTCGGATATGACTTTGCTTCAGTCGGTGATCGGCTCTTCGGTATCGTTTGCGCTGCGTAATTTCATCATGATGCTGGGAGGAATGGCCTGGCTGTTCATTACCAACGCAAAATTGACCGCAATCGTGATGATCTGTGTGCCTTTAGTGGTGGCCCCCATCCTTGTTTTCGGACGGCGGGTGCGGGCTTTATCTCGACAGAGCCAGGACAAAATTGCACTAGTTGGGGCGTATGTGGGAGAAGTGCTTGGGCAGATAAAAACCGTGCAGGCCTTCAATCATCAGGAGGCTGACAAGGGTTTGTTTTACAGCCACGTCGAAGATGCCTTCAGGATTGCGAAGCTTCGAACTATTCAACGCGCCTTGCTGATTACTGTCGTCATTGTCCTGGTGCTCGGTGCAGTCGGGTTAATGTTATGGGTGGGCGGGGTTGATGTCATCGAGGGGCGTATCAGCGGGGGCGAGCTTGCCGCTTTTGTGTTTTATAGCGTTATTGTTGGTTCTGCGGTGGCTTCTATCTCGGAAGTCATTGGTGAATTGCAGCGAGCCGCAGGCGCAGCTGAGCGCACCATGGAACTCCTGAACGCGCCCAACCAGATAAAATCTCCGGTGCGCCCACGAATTTTGCGGGGTATCCCGGGAAATATCGAAATTGACCGATTGTGTTTCGCTTACCCTTCCCGCCCGGACACACTGGTGATCAATGAGTTAACTCTTACCATCAAAGCAGGTGAGACATTGGCGCTGGTTGGTCCTTCTGGCGCGGGAAAGTCCACACTTTTTGATCTGCTACTGCGTTTTTTTGATAGTTGTTCCGGCGCGATAAGGCTTGAAGGGATTGATATCAGGGAACTCGATACTGCAACGTTGCGGCGATGTTTTGCCTTTGTCTCACAGAGTCCGGCATTATTTTACGGCAGCATCGCCGATAATATCCGGTATGCCCGGCCCGGCGCATCGGATGCAGAGGTCGAAATGGCCGCTAAAGCAGCCCATGCTCACGAGTTTATCAGCCGCCTGCCGCAAGGCTATCAAACACATCTGGGTGATGCCGGGCTGGGGTTATCAGGTGGCCAGAAGCAGCGATTGGCAATTGCACGGGCGATATTAGCCGACGCACCCATTTTATTGCTGGATGAAGCCACGAGCGCTCTTGATTCGGAGAGCGAATATTGGGTGCGGCAGGCCCTGCAGCATTTGACGATGAATCGCACTACCTTGGTAATTGCTCATCGGCTGAGTACTGTGCAATCCGCTGACCGGATAGCGGTATTAGATCACGGGCGTCTGGATGCCATGGGCTCACATTCAGAATTGATGACCTCAAGCGAATTGTATTCACGGTTGGCCGCCTTGCAATTCCAGGCACAGTGATCGACGCTGCCTGTCTGCCTCCGCGTTAATGGAAACACCGGTGAAGCTTAATACCGCGCCCAACAGCCAAGGCGGTCAAGACCTTGAGGACGAACGACACTGTCGGGGTTGCATGAAGAAATTCGTCGATGACAATCGGATGCGAGTAATTCGTTGGGGACCGGAACAGCATTCACGGGAAGGGCGGTTCTGCCAAAGGCGACCCAGCCGCCAATTCTCTGCTGACCGCGTTCGGCAAAGGTTAATTCGGGGCGCTGATTTACAGCCAGCCGCCTGTAAAACCGGCACGCCTTAAACCATTGGCTATGTAGGGGCAGCTTCGCATCAATTGCCATAATAAACCAGAGCGATGGTTTTCAATCATCAAAACGATCGGTCCCTGATTGAGTCCGAAATGCCATCGCGATACCCATCCATGCGGATTGCCGGATCTTTCCGGATAGGTCGGGTTGAAAGTTGCTTTAAAACCGTAAAGGTTGCCCTCGGTCAATTTTATATGATGAACGCAATGATCTAGTGCAGGGAGCACAATTTCAGGCGCGAATGGCAAGGAGGCGATGACTGCCCATGGGGCGACCGTGCCGTCATCCGGGCCATAAGGAACGCCGCGTCCAGCATAATCAAAAAATCTGCGCTGAATGTTATCTATTTTGAGCCTGCCGGGGCCTGGACCATCGCTTGCCGTTATTCCCCAACAATATTGACCATAGCCGGTAAATTTGAAGGGGTTGGCTATCGCGTATTGCTGCTGGACATAAGTCGCACGCCGGCTATTCTCAAAGTAGTCGATGCCTTTATCTCGCATGAAGGCATCTTTAATATCACGAAAATCAATCCAGACATGCGAAAGTTGATGTGTGAATAAAGGCCCCGCGTAAAGATACTCATAACCGTAACAGCTGGCCCATGCGTAAGTGGAAGTCCATGCGGCATAGCTGCTCTCCGGAAGCGGATGCGTAGGCGAGCCGAGCCCAAGTATATAAAGGAGCAGCGCTTCATCGTAGCCTTGCCAGCGGTATTTAAGAAATCCAGTTTTTGGTTTCCAACCGTGCGTCACTGTTTCGCCATTGTTTTGCGCCCATTGCCAATCCGCCCGGCAATAAAGCGCGTCCGCAAGGGTGCGGATTTCATTTTCGTCACTTGACTCTGCATTAAAATAGACTCCTGCCGTCAGCGCCCCAGCCAAGAGAAATGTACTATCCACCGTAGATAGTTCGCTTTTCCAGGCGCGCCTGCCCGTCTGCATGTCGAGAAAATGATAATAAAATCCCCGGTAACCCGTGGCATCAGATTCCGGGCCCTGCGGGCTGTGCCAGAAAAAACGCAAGGTCGCAAGTGTTCGTTCTACTGCCGCCTCACGTGACATGAATCCCCGCTCGACAGCGATAGGATAAGCGGCCAGCGCGAAACCTGTGGCTGCAATACTTGCTGGCCAGTTAGCCGCGGTCTTGTCGACGACCAAGCCATTTGCCGGATTTGTTTCATGTAGAAAATAACTGAACGATTCGCGCTGCACTTTTTCTAGTTCGGAATCGATCATAGTCATGGTCTAAAGGAAATAACTGGCATGCAAGTTGACGGCCATTTTGGATATATCCGCCAGTTCATGAGGATGGAATATTCGGATATTCCTGCTAAATTATGCTGATTCACTATGAATTGCGATTTGAATATCACCGGATATAACGATTTAGCAGATGTTATTGTGCGCTGGTTGCGGCAACCAGGCACCTAAATACGCCAGGCTAATCGAGGGTCCCGGAAAATTGCTCAAGGGCATCCTAATTTCATCACTCGTCCTTCAAATGGGTGTAATTGACGCACCTCATCTTGAGAGTGTGTGGAAAGCAGTATTTCAACATTGTTTATCGAATTTTTAACCTGTGATTTGGACATATTGAGCATTATCAAATATTTCTCGCCATGGAGAATTCGATAGTATGCCAATATCTTTTGAGTGCATAAGTCATGCGCAACCTCGAGACTACCTTGCTGCAATGCAGGTATTTCATTTCGAAGTCGAATCACCTTCTTGTAAAAATTAAAAAGTGAACGAGGGTCTGTCATCTGCTTTTCCACGTTTATTTCTTTGAAATTTTCAGCCACAGGCAGCCACGGTTCTGCTGAATCGGCGCAGAAGCCTGCGTTTGGTTTTCCGTTCCATAGCATTGGTGTGCGGCATTCGTCGCGGTTGAGGATCTCGATACTTCTGTCAACGAGGAACTGTGGGAGCCATTTATGTTGAATCGCTATGGCGTCTTTTCCTTGTTTTAGCGAAATTCTTACTCTGGGTATTCCGATCTCGTCCCCGAAATAGGTGAAAGGAATACCCCTGCATGTAAACTGAAAAAACGCCAGTAATTTCGCCTTCTCAATATTTCCTCCTAAACGGGTAATGATGCGCGTACGGGAGTTATAGTCAAATGTTGTGTATGGGGGCACATGATCAGGCGGCGACTCTTTGATGATTTTCCATTCCTGTAATGACACCGTTTTTGAACTGAACGCGTGCAATAATTTTAGCGATCAGCTCAGA
>JACCWK010000180.1 GCA_013697655.1 Nitrosospira sp. | reverse complement strand
TTGAGTGATACGTTTTCCTGGCAAGAGTGAGCTCCCAATAAAATTGAAACTCACCGTTGTCCTACGTATCGGTCAACCGGTCAAGATAGTTGTCGCCGACCGGACAGGGTAATTGTCGCCGAACACCCTACGCTGCATCGTGTTGGACGAAATCCATACATATGCCGGAGCCCAGGCAACTGAAGTGGCTTTTTTGTTGCGTAAATTAAAGAACCGTTTGGGTATAAATATTCCATTGCAGGTCTTCGGTGCGAGCGCCAGTCTGGCGCAAGCTGATGAAATGGATGACGGTGAAAAACTCACAGCGAAACTAAAAAAATTCGCAAGTGATCTATTTGCCGAAGAGGTGCATGAGGTCGTGCGCGGCAAGCGCATCGTGCATGAGCGTTTGCAGCAGCTGGTGCCAAGAGAGTTTTCACTTTCCACAACAGAATGGATCAAATTAGGTGTTGCTCTGGAAGAAATTGGCCGTCTGCACGAGACGGGCCGCCATATAAATACGTGGAACGATTACATGGCTATCAATAGCTTGGATAGGCCAGAGCTGCTTGCGCCACCTGATGCGTCTCTCGGTGCTTTCCTCGAAGAATGTTTCGCAAGTAATCGTGAAATGCGATGTGTGGCTGCATCGTTGGATCAGACAGGCGTGAAAGATTTCCGGGAATTGGCGAAAAATATATTCATTTCGGCGGAAAATATCTTGAGTGATGGTGAGCGATATCAAGCGCTTAGTGCAGTGATCCGTATGGGAATGTGGGCTAGGACAGATGAAGAAAGTTTTCCTCTACTACCAGGTCGCTATCACATCGCTGTGAATGGGATCGAAGGCATTGCTGCATGCCCTGACGGAGGAAATGAAGGCTGGCGAGAAATCAAGGTAGCCCGCCATCACCATGAGAGCCATGTCGGTTATTTTTTCCCTTTGATGGTCTGTCGCAAGTGCGGCCAGCCCTACCTGGAAGGCTTTGAGGATGCAGGACGTCTACACCCCCGTCGTCCTGATCAAGGGGAAACTCGTGCTAAGCGACGCGTGTATTGGTTGGGTAAGCCTACCGGCCTCGTAGATGACGAAGCGGATGAGAGCGAGCAGGCAGAAACCTTATTATATCAAAAGACATGGCTTAATCCCTTGACTGGAAAATTGGGATCTGGCGAGGGCGCTATTCTGCTGCATGCTATCCAAATCGAACACGATGAAGAAGAAAGAGCATGGTATGTGCGCAAGTGTCCGGCATGCGGCGGAAACGCTAGTGGCACGAATGCTGAGATTATCACCCACATGCATCCCGGCAATGAAGCCTTGGGAAGCGTGGTGACTCAACGTGTTCTTGAAGCCTTGCCTGGCGCCGAAATTGATCATTGCGATCCACAGCCAGCGCAAGGTCGGAACCTACTTGCTTTCTCTGACAATCGTCAGGATGCTGCCTTCTTTGCCCCATATTTTGAACGCACAGCAGCCGATCTAGCCTTACGTAGTGCCATCTGTCAAGTTTTGAAAAAGCGTGATCAACCTTTGGATATTCGGCAACTCGCAGTACAAGTTTTTCAGCAATGGCAACATGAAGGTCGTCAATCTATCCTACTCGATGCAAACGGGGATATACGTACCGATCAACAAGACGTAACCCATCAATTGGTAGATGCGATTGGAGCGGAGTTTTGTACGCCAGCGGGTAGACGCAATTCCTTAGAAGCCCTTGGGGCGGCACGAGTTACTTATGAGCCTAACCGCCTTAAACTCCTGCATCAAAAAGTTGAAGGTTTCTGGCCCGATGAGCTAAGCAAGGGTGAGGCCAGCGTGAACGCTTTGATCCATTTCCTACTGGAAAATATCCGGCGGGAAAAGGCTTTGGCCAAATTTTATGGTGTCGGTTTGCGTGATGAATTTACTTGGGCCAACTATAACCAACATCGCAGTTTCGATATTGAAGGCGGAGATGATAAAGTAATGTTCAGATGGTTGCCGCGTGAAACCCAAAAGCGTGATAATCGCCGAACCTGGTATCTGGTCGAGCAGTTGGGGCTCCCACGGGACCGGGCGTTTGCCTTCCTGCGTCAATTTTGGGAGGCCATTGTGAAGCATTCAATAGCCCTGATGGCAAGACATAATCCTGGCTTCGCTCTGGATGGAGAAGTCATACGCATTGCATCTGGTGAAAAGCAACGACTGTATGTCTGCAAAAACTGTGGTTTGCTCCAACCGCATGTTTTGAGCAACCGTTGCACTGCTTTTCGTTGTCGTGGTGAGGTGGAAGAAATTAGTATGGAAGAGCGTGACGTCATGCGCACGCGCAACCACTACCTCGCTTCTTATGAGGAACCAAACCATGTGACGGTAAAGTGGACCCCTCAGTCAAGACAATATTAAGCCGAGTTTAAGAGGGTAGCCGGTCACATGCAGCGGAACGGCGCTGCCCCGGTTTTTCTTCTGTTTCTACTTCTGTTTCTGAGCAAGATTTCTTTCGCTCACTGAAGTTATCCACGATGCGTGCTCCACCGCCGCTCGCTGTCCGGTAGACCTCGTCCGGTGTATTGTAGTCCAGCGATTGGTGTGTTCTTTGCGTGTTGTAAAACACAAAGTATTCCGTCAGCCCCAGCAGCAATTCAGGCACGGTGGCGTATCCTTTCAAATACA
>JACCWK010000170.1 GCA_013697655.1 Nitrosospira sp. | reverse complement strand
ATATTGCTACCCCAAGCATGGTCAACAGACCAAACTTGTACCACTTCGAGTCGTACCACAGCGACATGTCGTAATCGCGACCACTCGACCCCGCGTGGCTGCTTGTTCCCAGTGTTGTTGCCATTTCATTACCTCCTAAACCAATAATTGAATATAACTATCAACTTGTAGGCGGATACGCGTGGATATAAATGCGACGTAAATTCCACCAGTAAAATTTAGACTTTACTATATCCATAAAGGTTCAGAATGTTTAATGCGATGAATTTTATCAGGTATGTGGGAGTTGACGCATTGCGCTATAAGCAAATCATGTCAGCGACAATCATTGCTGCTGATTAGAATAGAAGTCTGTAAAATTGTAGCGGCAGGGAATTGGGCAGCGAATATTCATTCAGTAGTTGACGCAGGGATAAACGTATTGAGTGGACGATAATAACCAGTAGAACTCCTGAAGTGACTCGTCCGCGTGACGCCGACCTATTAAAATTACTGTACGTACTGTACCAGTAGTGTCCGGCAATTTTACTCAGGCGAGTATGTAACTACTTGATTGTGAATAGGGAACAGTATGTTTAAGGGTGTCACCGACTTGAACATGAATTTTTTGGGAAACTGGGGTTTTCTCCCCCGGAGTTCCTATCATGTATTCAGGCCAATTGGTGTTCGCGCAACTCATGGAGCATTTACCCCTTCACACGTTCCGCCGCTGTGTGCAGCGTTATCCTTCCAAATATCCCACCAAGACGTTTTCGCATCTCGACCAGTTTCTCTGCATGGCCTTCGCGCAATTGACTTACCGCGAGAGACTGCGCGACATCGAGACCTGTCTGCGCGCCCACCAGGCCAAGCTCTACCATCTGGGCATCCGCGGTCATGTCGCCAAGAGCACATTAGCCGATGCCAACGAGCTACGCGACTGGCGCATCTACGCCGACTTCGCCATGAGCCTGATCCAGACCGCCAGAGCGCTTTACGCCAGCGACAGCTTTGCAGGAGAACTGGAGCAGACAGTCTACGCACTCGATACCACGACTATCGACCTGTGCTTGAGCGTCTTTCCGTGGGCGCGCTTTCGCTCAACCAAAGCCGCCGTCAAGATGCATACGCTGCTCGACCTGCGCGGCAATATTCCATCCTTCATTCATATCAGCGATGGCAAGATGCACGAGGTCAATGTGCTCGACATCCTGATACCCGAAGCCGGCAGCTTTTACATCATGGATCGTGGCTTCACCGATTTCGCTCGCTGGTTCGTCCTGCATCAAGCACAAGCGTTCTTCATCATCCGGGCCAAATCAAATCTGACCTGGCGGCGCCTCTATTCCCGTACCGTGGACAAATCCACGGGATTGCGCTGCGATCAGACTATCGTATTGACTGTGCCCAAGGCCAGAAAGCATTACCCGCAGCACCTGCGCCGCATCAAATTCTACGATACCGGACACGACAAGGAGTTGGTTTTTTTGACCAACAACTTCGATTTGCCCGCATTGACCATCGCTCAGCTTTATCGTTGCCGCTGGCAGGTCGAGCTGTTCCTCAAATGGATCAAACAGCATCTTCGCATCAAGCGCTTCTACGGTATCACCGAGAACGCAGTCAAAACACAAATATGGATCGCCATCACTGTTTACGTCTTGGTCGCTATTGTGAAAAAGCGACTCAATACCCAAGGTTCGCTCTACACTATTCTACAAATTCTGAGCCTCACTCTTTTCGAGAAATCATCGCTCGATCAATTACTTAAGAATACGGAGATACAAATGCCCGTGCCGGAACATAATAACCAACTGAATCTATTCAATTAAATTGCCGGACACTACTGGTACTGTACCTAATGTCATTGAGAAATATCATGAATCTTTTTAAAAGATATTACTTTGGTTTGCTGCTCTGTTTATTCACTTCTGTCGCGGAGGCTGGTGCGATAAACAGTCTCAAGACTTTCATTCAGGACACGCGCACGGTTCGCGCTGTATTTTTACAGACGGTTCTCGATAGAAATGCACAGGTGGTACAGCGAGGAAGCGGTACCATGCAATTCGAGCGTCCAGGCAAGTTTCGATGGGTATACGAAAAGCCATATGAACAGTTGATTGTGGGCGATGGCGCCAGGATATGGTTTTACGACCGTGATCTTAACCAAGTGACTGTCCGCAAGCTGGATCTTGCTATCGGCAGCAGTCCTGCGGCGCTGCTCGCCGGTAGTAGCGATATCGAGACCAGCTTTGACCTGACTGACATTGGTTTGCAGGGGGATACGGAATGGCTTGAGGCAAGACCAAAAACCAAAGAGGGTACTTTTGAATGGGTGCGCTTGGGGTTTACTCCCCAAGGTGTGCTAAAAGCGATGGAGCTGCAGGACAATTTTGGTCAGACTACCGTGCTGACATTTTCCGGGCTGGAACGAAATCCCAAACTCGCATCGGAACTCTTTAAATTCAGCCTTCCCGAAGGGGCGGACGTGATCAGTGACTGACCTGTTCGAAAAATATGAGCCTAGCGCACCGCTTGCGGAACGGCTGCGTCCTCACGAACTGAAGGACGTAGTGGGTCAATCGCATTTGCTGGGTTCAGGCAGGCCATTACGTCTTGCGTTTGAATCAGGCAAGCCTCATTCAATGATACTTTGGGGACCGCCCGGTACCGGCAAGACGACTCTGGCACGACTTATGGCGCTGGCGTTTGATGCTGAATTCATCGCGTTGTCCGCGGTGTTGTCGGGGGTCAAGGATATCCGCGACGCGGTCGAACGAGCGCGAACCGTATTGCAGCAGTCGGGTCGACATACCATTCTATTTGTGGACGAGGTGCATCGCTTCAACAAGTCGCAGCAGGACGCGTTTCTCCCTTATGTCGAACAGGGGCTGGTGACATTCATCGGCGCCACCACCCAGAATCCCTCATTTGAGGTAAATAGCGCGTTGCTGTCGCGCGCACAGGTTTACGTGCTTACTGCCTTGTCCGGCGATGAACTCCTTATCGTATTCGAACGCGCGAGACATTTCGCGTTGCGGGGGTTAGGCTTTAGCGATGACGCCAAACAGTTATTGATCGGATATGCCGATGGTGACGCGCGGCGGTTACTCAACCTTCTGGAACAAATAAAAACCTCAGCGGCAACAGAGGGAATTACGGAAATAGGGGTCGATTATATCCGCAGTTCACTTTCTCCTGGTTTGCGTCGTTTTGACAAAAGCGGGGATGAATTCTACGATCAAATTTCGGCACTTCATAAATCACTACGCGGTTCTAATCCGGATGCCGCGCTTTACTGGATGTGTCGTATGATGGATGGCGGCGCAGATCCACGTTACGTCGCACGACGGTTAATTCGAGTCGCTGTGGAAGACATTGGCTTGGCCGATCCGCGCGCATTGCGCATAACACTGGATGCTTCCGAGACCTACGAGCGCCTGGGGAGTCCGGAAGGTGAACTGGCATTGGCGCAAGCAGTGTTGTATCTTGCTTGCGCGCCCAAGAGTAATGCTGCCTATCTCGCGTATAATAAGGCCCGAGCTTATATTGCCGGCGATAAGTCGCATCGTGTACCTGAGCATTTGCGTAATGCCCCCACCAAGTTGATGAAGGAATTAGGTTTCGGACGTGAGTACCGCTACGCCCACGATGATCCAGAAGCCTACGCCGCCGGAGAAAATTATTTCCCGGAAAACATGCCAGCGGTCAAATTTTATGAACCGACTGCACGTGGGCTTGAAGTAAAAATTTCAGAAAGGCTGGGGCACCTGCGTGAACTGGATAAACAGGCGAAAAAAAAGGCGTAGATCACCTCCAAACTGGAGGAGACTTCTACAAATTTCAGCACGTTCTTGGGACTTTGCATGCTAGATATTCAGTTGTTACGCACCGATCTGGCAAATGTTGCCGGGCTCCTTGCCAAACGTGGCCATACTTTTCCCATTGCGGAGTTCAACACGCTCGAAGCAAAACGCAAGTTGCTTCAGACCCGTACCCAGGAGTTGCAGGCGCGGAGAAACGATACCTCCAGACGGATCGGTAATGCCAAAGGCAGGGGTGAAGATATTGCCCCTATCCTGGCAGAAATAACTAATCTCGGCGACGAACTGAAGCAGGTCGAGGTCCAGCTTGAACTCACTCAGACGGCATTGCGGCAAATATTGCTACGGACCCCTAATTTGCCGCACGATAGCGTCCCGGAGGGAAATAGTGAGGCCGATAATCGGGAAGTGCGACGCTGGGGAACGCCGCGCACTTTTAATTTTGCGATGAGGGACCATGTGAGCATTGGCGAAAGTCTGGGGTTACTTGATTTCCAGACCGCCGCGAAACTTAGTGGCGCGCGTTTTAGCTTGATGAAAGGCCAGTTGGCACGCCTTCATCGCGCGCTTTCGCAGTTTATGCTTGACACGCACACGGGCGAGCATGGGTATACCGAGGCGTATGTGCCCTATCTGGCCAATGCAGAAAGTTTGGTTGGCACTGGGCAGCTGCCAAAGTTCAAGGAAGATTTATTCGAGACTCGCCGGCCAGGATTCAAAATGACTGAGCGTCTTTTGCCGAACGAGGATTCTCAAAGGGGCTCACTATCGGGCGAATCGTTATTCGAGCATGATTATCTTTATTTGATCCCCACCGCTGAAGTTCCGCTCACCAATACCGTGCGTGATCAAATTATTGCTTCCGAATTGCTTCCCATCAGGCTCACTGCGCATACGCCGTGTTTCCGCTCGGAGGCGGGCAGTTATGGCAGAGATACGCGCGGGATGATTCGTCAGCACCAGTTCGAGAAAGTGGAGTTGGTGCAAATCGTGCATCCTCAACGGTCCTATGACACGCTTGAGGAACTTACGGGCCATGCGGAAAACATCCTTCAGAAACTGGAGTTGCCATACCGCGTAATGGCTTTATGTACCGCGGACATGGGTTTTTCAGCGGCCAAGACTTACGACATCGAAGTATGGTTACCCGCGCAAAATGCCTATCGTGAAATTTCGTCATGCAGCAACTGCGAAGCATTTCAAGCGCGGCGCATGCAGGCTCGCTTTCGCAACGAAAAAGGAAAACCGGAACTGTTGCATACTCTCAATGGCTCAGGGTTGGCCGTGGGTCGAACGCTGGTGGCAATTCTTGAGAATTTTCAAAATACTGATGGCAGCGTGTCGATTCCTAAGGTTTTGCAACAATATATGGCTGGTCTTGACAGGCTCACAATGCAGGATAAAAAGTAGATCCGGTTATCATCTCATCATTTCAGGAGGTTTCTCACCATGCCAACCGAAACTGGCAGCAAAGTTTCTCATGATACAACTGCGGACACATCCGCACTCGAAGCCGAAGTACGAAGCACTATTGCGAAGGGCGGTGATGTTAAGCGGGCAGTGCAACACCTGACGCTTCAAAAGTTGAGTGAGAAAACCCATGATCTCGAATCGTTGAAGGGCGTCATGACGGCTGTGATACAGGGAGCGGGTGAGGGGGCTGAACAACAGCTTAAACAAACATCCTCGCAGACGCAGGCTTCGCTGGCGCAGATTACCGATGCCGTTGCCGGGCTCGACGCAGCGCTGGCACAACTAGCTGAAGCGTCGAAACTGGCGATCGAGGAAGCAGCAGGTCGAGCCCAGAAATTTTCCAACGAAGAACTTGCTCGCGCGCGAACGGAACTGGAAAGCCTGGAGGATTTATTCCTAGACACCCTCAAAGTTTCGGCCTCGGCTGCCAAAGGAGCGGCAGCGGATACCCTGCATGATCTGCTCGCCCACGCGAAGCGCAATGGCACCGCCGTCGGTATTCAGTTGAAGGGTACTCTGGCGGTTATTGCCCACCAGATGACGTTGGTTGGCCATACCCAATTTCAAGAAGGCCTGCATTTCACTCAAGCCACCGCAGATCTTATGCGTAAAATCGCGTCGGGCGTGCTCGCGGGTATTGCAGAGCGCGTTAAGCCAGATGATAGATCCAAAAAAAATGCTGATAAATCTAATACCCACTCGTAAACCTGGAGCGACTTAGCGCAGTAATCGATACCCGGCTTTGCGAGTTCCTATAGAGGGGACGCAAGAAAAGACCTGAAAAATAACTATTTAAACCATGGTTTTTTTCGCATTGCAAATTAAACCTTGCATCCATCCGCGTCACAGCCAGCATCTCTACCATTTGCCTGGGTTGCTGCTGGCATTTGCGCGGAGTTATCGATTTCTTCCGCGAGCAAGGCTCCAATTGAGAATCCAACTGTCAGGTCGCTTACATGACCAAATTTGTGTAAGCGGACGCGCCCGGTCTTATCGATCAAAATTAGGGTCGGGGTACCCTGCATCTGATAGGCATGCATAGTTAAAGGCACACCTTGCGGTTGTCCATCGTACTTATCAATCCCGATCGGAAAACGCAAACGGTACTCGTGAACGAACACTTCAAGTGCATCGCGACCCATCACCGAGTGATGCTCAAAGACTGTATGCAGACCTATCACTGCTACCCGAGCGGAATCGAACTCCTGATATATTCTTTGTGCCTGGGGAATGCCGACCTGTATGCAACCCGGACAGAAAATTTGAAAAGTATGCAGTACGATTATTTTGCCTCGCAGTGACGCAAGCGTGAGTGGGTGAGATGTGTTGAGCCACTCCGATATCTGTAATTCTGGAGCGGTAGTTTCATTAACGATATTTGTCTGCATTATTTTCCGTTGATTATCATTTTTCGCACTGGTTGCGTGCACCCCTGCGTGAGTAGTGCAACCGCCTATCGCAGCCACGGCTCGTCCTATCGGCGCGCCTAGGTAATCTTAGGACCGCAGGAAGTGTTCCACCAACTATCGATTGAACTCAGGTAATACTAGCCAGCCTCGATTTTTTCGTCAAGAAAGATTCTGACAGGCCGGGACCGGGGCCGCGACATCTTTTTCCGTTTTTCCGAGGTCGACTATGCCGCATGTATATTATCTTTTTTGCATCGCGTAATGATATGACTTTAATGAGTTGATATAGCGGGACTGAGACCCGAAGCGCTGCCACCTTACACATTACGGCGTTGAGCCGCATAATCGTCCGACCAATTCAAATACGAAGAAAAGACGCTTCCCAGATTCTTCTTGCCAGCAGCTTTTGCGTCAGGGAAGGAGGTTTGATGTCGTCATAAAGATACCAACTTTTGCTTGGTCAGAAGAGAAATATTTACTTGGGGAGAAAGAATACCATTTTCAAAATAGGGGACAAAAACCCCTTTTTACGAGAGGGGAAATTAACCATATTTAGAATAGCGGCATTATTAATTCAGGTTAACAAGATCGACGTTTCTTCCTTGTACGCCTTATTCTGATGTGGTAGAATTTTATTCCGTTTTAGCTGGTGCGGAGAAGGTAAAAGTACATCCGGACGCAAAGAAATTGATTGGGATACGGAAAGAATTTGATTTAGTTGGCTAAAAAATGAAAGGTCAATAATTCATTTAAAAACAGAGTCTTCCGTGAATAAGGAACGTAGAGAAAGCTGATGGGATAATGTTTTTTTATTAAAAAATAAGCGAGGGGCGTATTCAAAGTTCCAATTATTTTTTCGCGAAGAGTTTGTGTTACTTTTTCAAATAGCAATGGGTCTTATGCAAGAAAACTAATCGATGAGAATGCTAAATAATACCGAGCTCGAAATTTTTTAGTTGAAACTTTGAACTTATAGGCATGCCCTTTATTCTTAGGGTTTGGAATTCATATTAAGTCATAGAATAACACAATTACCGACATTCGCAACATGGTTATTTACGTCAGGTATATCTGGTGATATGGCGATATTTGTGACGCGATATCTGATAGCGTCAATCTGGCAGAAAAATCTGGACACCAGCCCATAAGGGCCGGACCAAACATTGAATTTGTAATTATTGGGTCGTACTGTAATCAGTAATCAAGTGGGGGGAAATATGAGTAGTAAAGCAACAGCAGCCCTGATCGGAGTTCTCACGCTTGCCTTGTATTCCGGACTAAGCATGGCGGCTCCTGATCCTTATCAGTTGAATTTGCAGGAACCGCAGTCGATCATTGCCCAGCAGACCTATGATCAGCATACGATGGTCTTATGGGTTTGCCTGGCAA
>JACCWK010000086.1 GCA_013697655.1 Nitrosospira sp. | reverse complement strand
AGAATCGAAGCGAAAAAGTGACTGGGCGGGGACAGATTTTGACGATTTTGAAGGCCAATAGTTGTTCTATTGGCCGAAAAAGCGGCGAAATATGGACCGGCCAGACGCTTTTGCAGCCGATTTCCTTCAAGTCCGACAGGCTGCTAGCATTCGACCCGATTGCGCCCCGCTTTTTTTGCTCGATAGAGTGCTTTATCCGCGGCGGCAATTAGCGCCGTCGCGTCTGCGCCCACCTGCCCGCCATGAATCGCTATTCCCAGACTCACAGTCACGTGAATTTCGTCGGACTGATTCTTAACAGGTTCTACACTCATGGCACTTCGGATCCGTTCAGCCAGCGCCATTGTTTGGTTCGAGTCACATCCCGCTGCAACGATGAGAAACTCTTCGCCACCATAACGCCCCATCCGATCATAGGGACGGAGGGCCAAGCGCATGCGTCGGGCTGCTTCTTGTAAGGCAGCGTCCCCGGCAGGATGCCCATAGGTGTCATTGACTTGTTTGAAGTTGGTCGAGGTCGGCAATTATCACGCCTATATAGGCACCTTCGCGCTCTGATCGTTTCACCTCTCTCAGCAAGTGGTCCATATGATCGCAGCCCGGTTCCACACGCCGGTAAGGCGGTCATGGGTAGCTTGGGTATGCAGTTTCTGATGCAACGCAAGTATCCGTTCCGCAACCCGTAGCCGGGCTGCCAGTTGTTCCTCATCAAAAGGCTTGGTAATAAAATCATCGGCACCTGCATCCATACCTTCGAGATAACTGCCTTTGCCATCCATCGAGGTAAGAAGAATGATGTAAGTATATTGCAGGCTGGGCTCGGCCCGAATCATCTTGCACAATTGCAAGCCATCGATATCCGGCATCATCCAGTCGGAGATGAGCAATGAGTATTCTTCCTGTTTCCATGCCTCCCATGCTTTTTGACCATCCTCTACCGACGTCACGGTGTGCCCCAGTTTCTTAAGCGTGGCACTGAACATCAGGCGCATGGTGGCATCATCCTCGGCAATGAGTATTTTCATGGCTGACCCTTCTCCTGCGATGAGTCAAATTGTTCCATAACCACATTAATTTCATTTCTTGCCCGTTCAAATTCGCTTTCCATTTCGTCTATTAATGCCTTGGCTCCGCCCACTGAGGAACTTCTGCCCAGAACTTCCAGTTGCTGGGCAATCCCCGCCATGCGCGTTGCACCCACATTGGCACTCGCGCCTTTCATTGCGTGAGCGGTTTTTTGCAGCCGCTCGGCGTCCGTCGCGCTTGCGGCGCTTCTCAGGATGCCGATGCGCTCAGCAGTGTCGCTCAGGAACGACGTGAATATCTGGTTGAACAAGGCAGGTTCGGTTGCTTGCGCCAGAGCACGCAAGCGTGCCACTACTTCGCTGCTCAATACCGACGGGGCACTTAGGGGCGAAGCGCTTTGGGACGATATGGAGCCGGGAGAGGCGGCATTGGTAATGTTACCATTCGGTGTTTCCCCCATGCCGGTTTCAGGTCCGTCATCATTTTTCAGAGCCCACTCCTTTAAGACAGCAGCGAAATCTTCCTGCTTGACCGGTTTGCTGATGTAATCGTTCATGCCTGCGAGCAAACACCGCTCCTTGTCCCCCTGCATGGCCTGTGCTGTTACTGCAATGATGGGGAGCTTGGATTTGTTGTCAGTCCGGCGGCGAATCGTAGCGGTGGCTTCAAACCCATCCATTTCCGGCATTTCGCAATCCATGAATACGATATCGTAGGGGAATTCATCTATTCGCAGTATGGCTTGCCAACCGTCGGCAGCGATGTCAACTTCGCAGCCCAGGCTGCGCAGCATCATGGCTGCGATGATCTGGTTGGTGGCGTTGTCCTCCGCCAGTAACACGCGGGTGCCGGCAAAGGGGTGTTCCGCGCTGCCGGTTGTCGGTGCCTCATGAGCTTGAGGGAAGTACCGGTCATCATCCATGAGGTCAATGGTGCGGTGACTGCAGTGTGCATCCCAGATGGTCGTCAGCGTCTCCAGTAGTTCCGACTGGCGTGCCGGCTTGACCAGGTAGGCCGCAAAACCGATCTTCCTGAGACGCTCCCGGACGTCGCCTTCCTGCCCCAGGGAACTGAGCATGATCAGTTCGATATCACGCAGCAGGGGATCGCGTTTTATGGCCTGGCCCAGCATTTCTCCATCCATCTCCGGCATTTGATAATCCAGGATCGCAATCTGGTAAGGATTGCCGGCGGCGTGCGCCTCGCGTAGCGTCCTGAGCGCATCCACAGCCGATGCGCAGCTGCCCGATACGCATCTTCCAGACGCGGACCTGCTCCTGCAGCACAAGGCGGTTGACTGCGTTATCGTCCACAATCAACACACGTATACCCGCCAATTCTACTTGGGGCCTTACCTCTGCCGGTCGATTGCTCTGCAGAGGGAGCCGCAGGGTAAACCAGAACGTCGAGCCGATACCCACGCGGCTCTTGGCCGTGATGGTGCCGCCCATCAATTTTACCAGCTGCTTACTGATCGACAGTCCCAGGCCGGTTCCGCCATGGCGCCGCGTGGTGGAGGCATCCGCTTGCGTGAACTTGTCGAAAAGGCTCTCCAGTTTGCCTGGCGCGATGCCGATGCCGCTATCCTCGACGCTGAAACGCAGCACGACCGCGTCTTCTTCCAGTGCATCGGTTTCGACACTGATGAGCACATGGCCCTTGTCCGTGAACTTGATGGCATTGCTGGTCAGGTTCGTCAATATCTGACGAATGCGCCCCATGTCACCAATCACATAGCGCGGCACATTCGGCAGGTATCGCACTATGATGTTGACGTCATTTTTCCTGGTGGGCTGCATGGCGATCATGCCTGCCACCTCTTCAACCGTCTCAAGAAGATCGAAGGGGTAGGCGCAATCGTCAATTTACCGGCCTCGATTTTCGAGAAATCGAGAATGTCATTGATGATAGTGAGGAGTGTCTCGCCGCTTGCGCGGGCCAATCTCGCCAACTCGCGCTGCGATGAGGTCAACGAGGTGTTCAGACGCAGGCCAACGGTGCCGAGCACGCCATTCATGGGGGTGCGGATCTCGTGGCTCATGTTTGCCAGGAACTCGCTCTTGGCGCGGTTGGCGCCCTCAGCTCCCTTCTGCGCCTTATGCAGCTCTATTTCAGTATTTTTTCTCGAAGTAATGTCCTGCCCGGAAATATAGAATTCCTGTACCTCCGGTGCTGATGTGATGTTCCACAAAACCCATCGGAAAGAGCATCCTTGCAGACTACCTGGCATTCAAAGGAAACATGGGGGCCTGTCATGAGTTTATCCAATTCTGCTGCCGCCTGTGCGCGGGAGCCGGGCGCGACGAAGTCAATGAAGGGGCGCGACAGCAATTCTTCCGGCGAGAAACCGAATTCCTTTGTCCAGGCCGAGTTCAGGCGTTTGAAATGACCCCCAAGCCCGGTGATGGCAAGAAGGTTGAGAGACTGGTTGAAGTAGCGGTCGCGCTCCGTTTGCGCGGCGGTAAAGGCGCGGTAGAGACTACCTATCTCGTCACTGGAATCAATCTCGAATTGGGAGATATAGTCCTCATTTCCGATGTTTCGGGTCTCTTTTTCGAGTTGCACCAGACTTTGTACCTTTCGCCATACGACGCGGGACGAAAAAACGAGCCAGGCTACGAGAAGCACGAGCATAAGAAGGACGCCGTATACATAAATGTCGGTACGCTGATGGGCGGTGGCCACTGAATTGCTTGTGCGCGTGTCGAACAATTCGTAGAATTCATTTAGCGGCCTCATGATCCTGACCTTTCCAATATAATAGTTCTCGTCGTTCAAGAGGCCGCGGGCGAGAGCGGGGTCAGGGGCGCCTTTCACATTGAATTGACCGTCAGAGTCCTGAAATAGTCCCTTCCTCGCATTCAATGCGGTGCGTTCTGATTGTACCAACTGATTATCCATCCGCTCGGCTTCCGCAAGTTTTGCAAACTCTGCCTCGGTGAAGCCCAGTCCCTTCATCTGTGTTCGTAAAGAAATTTTCTCGCCTTCCGGACCGGCCCGGAAGTTGGGATCGCCGATCACGAGATCCCAGTAACTACGCTCATAGTGCAGCGGGCGTCCCTTCTCGCCGTTGCGGATCGCAAGTATGTCCCAATACATCTGTTCAAACCTGGGGTCGCCGGTATCGACATATGCGCAGGCCATGCGCGTCAGGTCATCGGATGACTGGCGCAGCTCGTCGGCGGCAAGGAACGAAGCATAGCGAACCTCCTGGAAGTGATTTAATTTCCCTTGCTCGAAGAAGCGGAGCCCGACAAAAAGGGTAAGCAGAGAAATCATTATCGCTGTCACGAGGTAAAAGATATGACTCAACTTCCAGATCGTCATGATTGCTCCTTCGGGATGTACCAAATTGCACAAAAACTCCAATGCCAGCAGTACTTTCCGGCAGGCGGTGAAGTAGTTTGGTGTTTTTGGAGGCTTCCCGCATTGTTAATTATGCGGTGCCTGTCATGATCCGCTGACAAAGCAATTTGGCAAAGGGATATTGTTGAATAGCTGTAATATCTTACAGGTAGTCGCAATCCAGGCGACGACATAAGCAATAGCTTGTTGGATAGCACTCAAGTTTCTCAATGCCAGTCGGCAAGGTTCTTTGAGTAGTACCTCAGTTCAATAGGCAGGGTCGCTGGAATATGTAATATGTACCTACCGTTGGGCTACCGGTGCGCAGCCCGCATTTAGGAGAATTCATGCGTGAAATCGTTGGGCGCGCGACATCAGGGGCACTTTCATTCTTGAGCGATCGCATCGGCACCTTCATTAGTTTTAGCGGATCGGCGCGACTCTGTCCGCTGTATCTCAAATTGTCCCAAACGTTGGGGAAAATACAGAATTGGACGAGTCGGTCGCACACAGCGAGTGTTTTCGTAGAGCATGAAGGTCTGGGTAGTACTTACGATAAACGCAAGTGGATAAAAAACTATTATGGGGACCGCTCAATAAGATCATAATTTTCACCGCAGATCTGCAGGTATGCAATTTACGTGAAAGCGCCCTTTTCGCCGAGAAAACCAAGACGGCATTGCGCCCATCTATCTGATTCAGTTTGCACCTATGTTTAAAGAAATTATTTGTGCATTGCCTTTTCGGACGCCGTGGTCGCGTTAATAAATGCCTGCCTGGTGAACAGCCGTTCTCCATAGTTATGTAAAGAGGCAGCCTGCCCAGGCAGTTGGATTTCATAGTGATCCAGTCTCCATAGCAATGGCGTTCGCCAAATCAAGAATGGAATATTCATCACTAAGCAGGTATTGCTTTTTGGCTAGCAGCGGTGCGATAAGCGTCAGGTAATCGCGCATATACGCCCGCGCTTTTTCGGCCATCCTCGGAGCGCCTTGCTCCAGTCCTCGACATGCCGAAACAATTCCTCGAAGTTGCATTACTCTGAGAGCCGGTAGCATGAATGCCAGATTTTCATTTTTCTTTACTCCTCTTTGAATTGTCAGTCGAGGAATGTAGTTCTTCTGAGCTCAGCGATGCAATGTCAGATATTGCTACAGCATGAATTTATGACTATCGCAAGGCTGCTGACAGATAGCCCGACATTTAAAGTGAATACTAGAGGCAGCCCATTTGCATTCTAATTTTCTACAAAAGCCTCATCATTTTCATCGTTAATGCTGGTGCTCATGATGGCATTTACCATGCTACCCGAGATTCACTTGACCAGCCGGGTACTGAATGCTTTCTCCACGCGTATTAGCCAGCGTAAACGCTATAGTCAGCGGCCCCACGCGGCCGATCAGCATCAATACAGCAATGATGCACTGACCAGCTGTTGATAAATTAGTGGTTATTCCTCTTGATAATCCTACTGTGGCGGCTGCTGATACGGCTTCAAATGTCAGGTCCAGGAAATTCTCTTTTTCCGTTATGGCCAGCAGAAATATGCCGGTGCTGACACATAGCAGTGAAATAACGATTATTGCCAGCGATTTACGGATGACATCGAGCTGAATGGTGCGGCCAAATATGATGGGCCGTTCTCGTCCACGCAAGAATGCCCACGTCGCCAGCAATGCAACAACGAAGGTGCTGAGCTTTATCCCGCCCGCCGTAGAACCACTGCCGCCACCAATGAACATCAATCCTATGATAAAAAACGCAGTGGAAGGAAGTAGCGCTCCAGTATCCAATGTATTAAAACCTGCGCTGCGCGGGGTAACGGCCTGGAACCAAGAGGCCCATAATTTTGCGCTCCAGTCTGGAAGGGCGGCCAGTGTGGCTGGATTGCCGTATTCAAGTATCAGAATCGCGGTCATTGCAACCATATTTATAACCAGCGTACCGACCAACATTAGCTTGGTATGCAAGGCAAATTGCCTGAAGTGCTTCTTGTCTATGATATCCGCAATAACGACAAATCCAATGCCACCTGAAATAAACAGCAAGGAAATAACGATATTAACCAGAGGATCGCCCGCATAAGTCATCAGGCTATCTGGCGCCAAGGCAAATCCGGCATTGTTAAATGCTGCAAGGGTATGGAAAAAGCTGTAGAACAGACCCTTAATCAAGCCCATTTCCGGCACCCATTGCAAGGCCAGGAAAGTAGTTCCGAGCAGTTCCATGATTACGGTAAATCCAATTGCCCACAACATAATGCGCCGTACATCACCTTTTCCGGTATGGTTGAATGATTCGCGCAATGCCGCGCGATGTTTCAAACCCAGTTGGCCTCGTGTCAAATGAATGACGATAATGCCGAATGTCATTAATCCCAATCCGCCGCATTGCATCAGGAACAGCAATATCCAGTGTCCAAGCGTTGTGAAGTGCGTACCGGTATCGACAACGACAAGTCCGGTCACGGTCGAAGCGGATACGGCTGTGAACATCGCTTGCAGCCATGAGGTTGGCTGATGGCTGACACCCGGCAATTTCAATAACAGAGTCCCGAGGACGGAAAGCCCGATATAAGACAGGACCAGAGCATGTGGAGGCGTGAGACTGAGAAACCGCTTCTTTAAGCGCTGTAGCCACTGCGAACACAGGGATGCCTGCATTATAGGTACTTGGTTATTTGCCGCAGGTTGCCAAGTGTGCCAAATAACAGGATTTTATCGTTGAGCTCGAATTTATACTGCTGGGGAGGCGGCAGCATTATCTTATTCAGATGTTTGATCAGCAAACACTTAAGATCATTCTCCTGCAGATGCAGGGCGTCCAGATTCTGCCCTGCAAGCCTCACCGAGGCACGCACCTCCACAGTAAACTGATCGTGACCAAGACTGATGTAATCCATGACTTCGGGGTAAATCATGCTGCGGGCAAGGCGAAGACCCATTTCATGCTCAGGGTGCACAATATGGTCGGTCCCCAGTTTCTCCAGAATTTTATGATGGTTGGGATTAAGCGCTTTGGCCCATACCTTTGGTTTTGGCATGCTCTTGACCATCAGAGTGGCAAGAATGTTGGCTTCAATATCTTCTCCGATAGCAATCACCACGCCATCGCACTCATGTACGCCCAGATCACGCAACACTTTTTCATCGCGCGCGTCAGCAATCACGGCTTGGGTAATTCTATCGGCGATATCGCTGACAAGATTAGGATTAAGATCGATGCCGATAACGTCATTGCCCAAGCGCGACAGTTCAAGGGCAATGGTTGATCCAAAGACGCCAAGGCCGACCACGGTATAAGTATGTTTCATGGAGAAATTTGGGAAGCTGTAAAGGAGTGCGAGGATAGGCT
>JACCWK010000047.1 GCA_013697655.1 Nitrosospira sp. | reverse complement strand
ATATTTTCACTCACACTATTCGAGAAAATGCCCATCCAGAAAGCCTTTTCGGGCAAGGATTACATTTCGGATAGTGGCATCCTTAGTAATCAACTGAATCTATTCGCGTATTAACCGGACAGCAGTGAATTATCATATAAAGCGGCACCCGAGTAGGTGTGGTCTTTCTTATCTCCAGCAAGTCATAGCGGGTGCCTGGTTTGTGAGTACCACCCGGCGCTTAAGCGTGTTGCGACTCGTACCCAATTATTGACGTTTCACCGGTAAATTTTCGAGGCAGAGCTTGTCTTTTGCGGCGATGAAAATTAGAATCAGCCATCAAATTAAATGGGGATTTAGCAGCCTCCCCGTTTTAAGACGCTTGCGTCCAAGGCCTGCTCTGATCTTAGGGATAAAACCCATAGAGGAGAGGACATGGAAGCACCAAGCGATAGTGGTACACCCCTTCACACAATTCCGTTACCCCAGCCCATAACGCTGGCCCAGGCTGCTTTGTATTGGCTAAAGCTTGGCTGCATGAGCTTTGGCGGACCAGCTGGGCAAATAGCGATTATGCACCAGGATCTGGTTGAGGAAAAACGCTGGATTTCAGAAAAACGTTTCTTGCACGCCTTGAATTACTGCATGGTGCTACCTGGCCCCGAGGCTCAACAACTGGCTACCTATATCGGGTGGCTTTTGCACCGCACCTGGGGCGGCACCCTGGCAGGCGGATTATTCGTCCTGCCTTCATTTTTTATTCTTGCAGGCCTGGCATGGATATATATGGCTTATGGCTCGCTTCCTGCGGTGGCAGGCATGCTCCATGGTTTTAAACCGGCAGTGGTTGCAATTGTGTTATTTGCCGCCTATCGCATTGGATCCCGCATATTGAAAAATGCGGTGACCTGGAGCATAGCCATCTTTGCTTTTCTTGCCATTTTCGCCTTGAAGTTGCCGTTTCCGGCCATCGTGCTTGCAGCAGGTCTCATCGGGTATTTTGGTGGCGGAATATCTCCGAACCATTTCAAAGTGACCGGCGGGCACGGTACTGCGCACCGAGAATACGGTTCCGCTTTGATTGACGACGATACGCCTGCGCCAGCCCATGCGTTATTTAATTGGGCAAGGTTGGCCCGTGTCGCGGCTGCCGGGCTTGCCGTGTGGCTGATTGCGATGGGCGCCCTCGTTGTCAGTTATGGCTGGGACAGCACTTTTGCACAGGTTGGCTGGTTCTTCACCAAGGCGGCGCTGCTTACCTTCGGCGGCGCCTATGCAGTCCTACCGTACGTCTATCAGGGTGCGGTGGAACATTATCAATGGCTTACGCCCATTCAGATGATCGATGGGCTTGCCTTGGGTGAAACCACTCCTGGCCCACTCATCATGGTCGTTACCTTTGTAGGTTTCGTTGCTGGTTGGGTAAAGGAAGCGCTTGGCCCGAATGCCATATTTGCTTCGGCTTTTATCGCTTCTGCGATAGCGACTTTTTTTACCTTCCTGCCCAGCTTTGTTTTTATATTGATCGGGGGGCCATTCATAGAAACCACACATGGCAATTTGAAGCTGACCGCACCGCTCACCGCCATTACCGCTGCGGTAGTCGGCGTTATTGTGAACCTTGCCCTGTTCTTTGCCTACCACGTGTTCTGGCCCGATGGTTTAAGCACGCCGGTGAACTGGTTTTCCGTGCTGCTCGCAACCGTGGCAGCAATCGCGTTGTTCCGCTTCAAGGTGGGGGTCATCCCCGTTATTCTGGGTTGCGGCGCCCTTGGCGTGGCATCGACCTTTATTCATTAGCTCCCTGAAAGTCAGGAGTGCCCTTCGGTCGAGGCCGTGGCTGCCACAGCGGTGTCACCTTGTTCATGCTGATGCGCCTGTTCCCGTGCAGCTTCCTCCTCGCGGCCCATCAGCCGAAGGGCAGCGGCGGTAACTCGCTCGGCGGTGAAGCCGAACCGCTTCATGATCTCTTCAGGCGGAGCCGAGGCACCAAACTGGTCGATGCCGATAATCGTTCCCTCTGCCCCGGCAAATCGTTCCCATCCAAATGACGCTGCGGCTTCAACCGTAACGCGCTTTAACACAGCGGCAGGCAGCACTCGTTCCCGATAGTCATCTTCCTGCTCGGCAAACAATTTCCAGCTTGGCAGGCTGACCACACGAGCATGCACCCCTAGCGCTTTCAAACGTGCTTGCGCTTTAACGCATAGTTCGACCTCGGAGCCGGTCCCGATCAGCAGCATCTGAGGCGCACCCCCCTCGGCTTCCGCAAGAATATATGCCCCGCGCGCGACGCCCGCATCCTGCGAGCGGGAGCGATCCAGGATGGGAAGATTCTGACGTGTCAACGCTAATAGCGTCGGAGTGTTCCTCTGCAGCGCAACTGCCCACGCCTCTGCGGCTTCGTTGGCGTCGGCTGGACGGATAACAGTCAAACCGGGAATCGCCCGAAGCCCGGCCAAGTGCTCGATCGGCTCGTGCGTCGGCCCATCCTCACCCACCGCAATACTGTCATGTGTGAAGACGTAAATCGCATGCAGACCCATGAGCGATCCCAATCGTATCGCAGGCTTCATGTAGTCGGAGAAAACGAGAAACGTCGCGCTGAAGGGGATTAACCCCCCATGGGCGGCAATGCCATTGACGATGGCGCCCATGGCGTGCTCGCGAACGCCAAAGGCGATATTGCGTCCCGCGTAGCCCCAGGAACCGCCGACCGCGCCCGCGATGCCCGGTGTTTCATCGGGTGGTTGAAAATCGCCCTGCTCTTTCAATGCCGTGTTGGTCGAGGGGTTTAAGTCGGCCGAACCGCCTACAACATTCGGAATACGCTGCGCGAGTGCGTTCAAAGCTTGCCCGGCAGCCGCTCGCGTGGAAACTGCTTTATCGCCTGGCTTCCATCGTGGCAACCCCGCAGCAAAGTCGGCGGGCAGCTGACCGCTCATAATCTGATCCCATTCGGCGGCTTCGGCGGGGAAAACCGCTCGGTAAGCGTCCAGGCCTCTCTGCCACTCTTGCTGTGCCTCTGACCCTCGCACGACGGCCTGCCGGAAGTGCGACACGGCTTCGGGCGGCAGGAAAAATGGAGCGGTCGTTGGCCAACCCAAAGCCTTTTTGGTGGCAGTTACCTCTTCTTCGCCCAGAGGAGAACCGTGAGCTTGAAAGGTGTCCTGCTTGTTGGGGCTTCCATAGCCTATATGGGTACGCACAAGCAACAACGAGGGACGTCCCTTCTCGCCTTGCGCCTCCCGCAAAGCAGCGGCCACGTCGTCCGTGTCGTTGCCATCCGGCACCGTACGGCTATGCCATCCATAAGCATTAAACCGCTGGGCGACATCTTCAGTGAAAGTAAGACCTGTTGCGCCAGCAAGCGAGATATGGTTTTGATCGTAGAGGTAGATCAGTTTGCCCAGGCGAAGATGTCCGGCGAGCGACGCCGCTTCCGCAGCCACCCCTTCCATCAGGTCGCCATCCGAGACAAGCGCGTAGGTGTAGTGGTTCACCAGGGTGTGCCCGGGACGGTTATATCGAGCGGCCAGCCATGCCTCGGCGATGGCCATGCCCACTCCATTGCCAAACCCTTGGCCAAGCGGACCCGTCGAAACTTCAACGCCCGGTGTATGGTGACTCCGCTCGGGATGGCCCGGCGTTCGGCTGCCCCACTGGCGAAAACGTTTAATCTCATCCAATGACAGATCGTAGCCTGTAAGATGAAGCAGGCTATATAGCAGCATGGAACCGTGTCCGGCGGACAGTACAAAGCGGTCACGGTCCGGCCACGAGGGCGCGTGGGGGTTATGCTTGAGGAAGCGTGTCCAGAGAACATAGGCCATAGCCGCGGCGCCCATGGGTAAGCCGGGGTGCCCCGAATTGGCCTTCTGGACAGCGTCCATGGACAAGGCCCGGATTGTATTGATGCACAAATTATCCAGGTCCCTGTCGCCTCTCCCCGCCTCGGCGCCTGTGTCCGCCTGTATTTCCACTTTGATCTCCCGTTTTGTCTGGATCTGCCGTTTTGACCAGTAATTCCTACTTTATTCCGGCTCGTCCACCCGTTGGAATACAAGAATTCCAAGATAATATAATGGGCATTGAATAATCACCACTCAATAGCGTAAATTTTAAAATAAACGGCACAAGGGACTTAAAATCCCTCGACTGGAAACGGTTGTGCCGGTTCGACTCCGGCTCCGGCACCAGAAATCAATAGCTTGTCTATAAATATCCCTGTAAGGATATCAAAGTTCTAGGCTCTGGGGCACTAAACATTCAGATTGATGGTGTCCCGGCCGGACGGGATATGAAAGGCCATTGCTACGACCCCTGGTGTCTTTGCGATTCGATTGTGCTACGACCTGATGCTCATGTGGTTTGCGTTCCGCTCTAGTTAATCCAGCGGGCTTTCCCCTTAATACAGGGTATAGTGGACCCCGATTTCCGGACAATGATTTAAGATGGTAGCATGCTGTAAGGAGGAGCAGGTAAATGAGTGAGAAGAAACGCAAGATTTTCAGTAGTCAGTTCAAGGCCAAGGTTGCGCTGGAAG
>JACCWK010000045.1 GCA_013697655.1 Nitrosospira sp. | reverse complement strand
TGGGACATTACGCATTCCGCGACAATCAGAATCCGATCGACATGGAAGCTATATTGGCTGGCGTGAGGTTATAATACTATTATTACAAACAGTTAAAGATTTCGCTGGTTTGGGCTTAGAACCCCATCATGAAGTTTGTGGGGATCGATCGGCCGGAAGATTTTCGGACCGTCACCCGGTCTCATGTTTTGGCCTGGCGTAAAACCCTGGAAGAAAGATTGCTGGCTGGCGCCACCATCCGCCGAAAGCTGGCAGCCCTTGCTTCCTTGTTCGAACCATTTATGCGAATCCAACTCGGTCACTCATAATCCGGTCAAAGGTGTGAAGCGCCCGGTAGTGGAATCTCAGCAGGGAAAAACGCCTGCGCTGGGAGATGCCCAGGCGCGCGCACTGTTGAATGCTCCGGACGCCAGTAAGCTTAAAGGCAAGCGCGACCGCGCCATTTTATCCATCTTGCTCTACCATGGCCTGCGTCGAGAAGAACTCACCAAACTGAAGGTGAAAGACTACTGTCAGACTCGGCGCGGAGTAGCGCATCTGCGAGTACATGGCAAAGGCGGTAAGATGCGCTTTGTTCCCACTCATCCAGGAACCCTGACTTTAATAGAAGAATATCTGGAAGCAGCAGGTCACGGACAGGATCCCGATGCCCCACTTTTCCGACCCATCAAAAATAACGTAAACGGGCATACCTACACAGCGCTGACACCAGGCAATGTTTACGAACAGGTCGTTCTGAAATACTTAAAGAAACTGGGGATTTTCGGGGAAAATATGGGGCCCCACGTGATGCGAGCGACCGCGGCAACCAATGCCTTGGATAACGGGGCGGATATTGCTAAGGTGCAGGAATGGCTGGGGCACGCGAATATCGCCACAACAAGGATTTATGATCACCGCAAGACCCGACCGGAGGATAGCCCGACGTTTAAAGTAAGTTATTGAGAAGGATTAAATAACAATTCTTCTAAAGGTGCATTGTGAATATTGATTGTATGCAACAGATTGGTTTGTCATTTGACGATTTGAAATTTTATGCCCCATTAGTGATTACATTTTTAGGATGGATAGGTGCGATTTGTGCATGGATCTTGAATGAGCGGCGTAAAAGCAGCGAATCTCTATACCTACGCAAGGAAGCGAGCTACCGAGAGCTACTTCTATCCCTGACAGGATTCTACGAAAATGCGGAAAATCGCGAAGCCAAACGTGCGGCGTTTCTGGATCAGTTAAATCTTGCATGGTTATACTGCCCCGATGACGTCATCAAAAATGTATATGCATTCCTGAACACTGTTCATACAGATAGAAAAGAGAATCCCGCCGCAGAGGAAGAGAAACTGAATGAGATTGGAGAGCTTGTCTCTTCGATTCGGAAAGACCTTCTGTCGGGAAAACTTGTGAAAAAAATAGGCTTACTAAACAGGATTTCAAAATCCTCAGCGTGAATACTCGCTCAAAGACGTAGCTGTAATCGAATATGGCGGTTGGTGACACGACTGCTTGTTCTACCCCAATAAGCTGGTGCAGAGGTGGAAAGCGATGCATTTGGACTCATTCCACCTCTGTTTGAAAGCATTACTTAAATTATTCCGGCAGCTTTTAACTCTGCTAATAGCGGCTCCAGATTTTTACCGACCTCTACTGCATGCTTCACAATGTTATTTATCGCTCCCCATTTAGGTGACCAAAAGTGGAGAATGGTAAGTTGAGCTGTTCGTGCTGCTATAGTTGAGTTAATGTCTTCAGCCCAGTGCTCTGTACGATCAGCGTGACCAGTGATGGTGCCGTCAACACCGAAGGTGTGCGAAGCTGACTGCCTCTCGCAGCTTTTTACGACTGAATCCGCTCTCAAGGGCAGCGTTGACCAAAACACCGCGAAGCTCTGGCGAAGCCTCCAGGCGGGCTACAATCGGGACGGCATGCAAGACATTAAAATTGTTTCTTTCTGAAAATCTCATGACTAGGTCAGTGTATGTTGAAATTTCCACCTTGACGTTGTCGGTTGATTTGCCTAGCAGCCTGTCGGTCTTGTTGTTATAGGCGACACCAATTTGCCGGTTTTAGCGCAAAGGTTCAATCGTGCTTTCATAAAATCGCTTTCAGATTCTCAGAAACGTTGAATGTCGATGGGAATTAC
>JACCWK010000035.1 GCA_013697655.1 Nitrosospira sp. | reverse complement strand
CATCGCCATGCATAACCAATCCCCCGCACCTTTCGTCTGGACTGCCAAGGCTAATGACATCCTGCAAAAAGTCATCCGCGCCAATCGCCGCTTAAGTTCCAAACAGAATGGCGCACTACACTAGCATTTATGTTGAATGGGTTCTCAACAGTTTTCCAGTCCATTGCTACTCGGCCGTAATTCCAGAGAACGGGCTTTATCTGGCTTTGGTTAAACCCTACCTGACATAGAAATCATCCTTAAGCATCGGAGCTATGGAGGCGACGATGCATATTCCCGTGTGGTTCCGCTAAAGCCTGATGCCTTTAATAGCAGACTAGCATTTATTTTGCTAATGAGGTCCGGTTCCACTTTTTTTTCGTTAAGTAGACCTGCGGCGATTCCACCTCTTGAGCATCCTGAGCCTAATAAAAGAAACAGGAATCTGGTAATTGAAGAAAGTCGTAATTTTTCAGCATCGATTATTGCATTACCGGACAATACTTTTCGAGCGCCTGCGCGAAGCTTGCGCTGAGCGAGGAATAGAGTTGCATCTCTTGCATGGGCAAGCATCGCCACGCGAGTTGACCAAGAAAGATGAAGGCGTATTGCCGTGGGCGCATAAGGTGAAAAACCGTTTCTGGGAAGTCGGTGAAAGGGACCTCATATGGCAGCCGGTTCCTAAAGCGCTTGGGAATACTGATTTGGTAATTCTCATGCAGGAGAATCGGATTCTTTCTAACTACCCATTGTTGTTAAGCCGGATCTGGTCTTCTGGTAAAGTGGCCTATTGGGGCCACGGGAAGAATTTTCAAAGCGATGCACCCATCGGATTGAGAGAGAAATGGAAGGACTTGTTTTTAAGGCGCGTGGACTGGTGGTTTGCGTATACCGAAATGACCGTTCAGATCTTGCAACGGGCCGGGTACCCAGAGGGCCGCATCACCTGTCTGAATAACGCAATTGATAACGATGGCTTTCAGCGTGACCTGGAATCGATCTCCGAGGAATGTTTGAATCAGCTACGCATAGAGATAAAAGCTGATAATAAGTCGAGGATCGGCTTGTTCTGTGGATCGCTTTATCGGAATAAACGCCTTGACTTCATGGTTGCGGCAGCTGATCGGATACATGTCGAGTTGCCTGATTTTAGATTGTTCGTGATTGGCGATGGCCCAAGCGCCAGCGATATGTATGCTGCGGCGGAATCACGACCATGGTTGCGGTGCGTGGGCGCTCGCAATGGCTTGGAAAAGGCGGCCTACTTCCGATTGGCTAATGTAATATTCAATCCGGGTGCGGTGGGGTTGCACGTGCTGGATGCCTTTTGTGCTGGCATTCCAATGGCAACGACTTATGAGGCGCAGCATGGTCCAGAAATTGCCTACCTAAAAGATGGACGCAACGGAATTATCACACATGGAGATTCAGACACCTATGCAAGGAAGATTGTCAGTATATTGACAGACCATGCGGAGTATGACCGGTTATGTTTTGGTGCAAGAGAGGCGGCAACGCTGTATACGCTGCAAAACATGGTGGAAAAATTCATTGATGGAATGGAAAAATGCTTGGCGCTCCCAAATTAATAACGGCGGAGCAGCGGAGGCAATTGGGCGTCCCGCAGAGTGGAATGGCTGTCGAGATTCTAATGGCTACACCCATATTACCTGCTCTGCGCACCGCAGTTATGGTGTTCGTTAAATTTCATGACAAAATAAAGCATTTGTTGGTTCCTTGGCGCACAACGTAGCTATCAACGTACAAATTGAACCGCAGAGTAGCGCTAAAAGTTTATGGTAAACTGGTTCGCAGCAATTCTTCGGTACCTAAACACGCGGGCTAAAACGCTGGGAAAAGGTCGTTATCTCAACTTTGGCATTGACCTGCACATTGGGATGGGAACCCGCCTTTGGGCGCCCGAACGGCTATCGATCGGAAACGGCGTATATATTGGTAAACAAGTTCATATTGAGGCCAACTGTGAGATTGGCGATTACTGCTTATTAGCCAACCGAGTTGCCATCATAGGCCGACACGATCATGACTTTTCGGCGATCGGCTACCCTGTGCGTTATGCGCCATGGATTGGGAGCAAACGTTTGCCGAGTCGTTTTGCTGGGGAAAAGGTTGTACTTGAAAACGATGTTTGGTTGGGCTATGGCGTTATTGTTCTCACAGGGATAACAATTGGTCGTGGTGCCATCGTTGCAGCAGGCAGCGTTGTCACCAAGGACGTACCGCCTTATTCCGTTGTAGCGGGTTCGCCCGCACATGTAATTAAGCGCCGGTTTGCTAGTGCCAATGATATTGCCCAGCATGAGATAGCAATTCGTTTTGGCCGGTTTAAATTCTCCGAGCGGGGATACGATTATTGTATTATTGAGCCATCAACCGCTATCGGCACAACAATGATTAATGATAGGAAATGAAAAAGATTCTGCTCATATTTGATCGAGTCGCTCACTACCATCGAGAATTGTTTAAAGCGCTCGAAGCATCTCTTTTCCAGTCTGGGGTTGATCTCCACTTACTCTCCGGAAAGGTGGGCGAAGGACTTACTGGACGAGTCGGATTGAAGGAAAGAGTGGTTTCAAACGAGTACAAGTACTCATTCAAGGAACACAAAATTGGCACCTATACATTCCGTCAAGCGAGCGGTGTCTTTGACCACATTGCCGCGATCAAGCCGGACGTTATCGTGTGCATTGGGCATGTGGGCAACATTACGCACTGGGGTCTTAGTGCTTTAAAGACAAGACTAGGTTTCAAACTTGTTGCTTGGCAGTGTGGTTACGAATATAACCCCAGCATGATGAAACGGTTTTTATTGCGACAGTTTGTGCCCCGTTTTAATTTGCATCTTGCCTATCACAGCAATGCGCGCGAGTATGCCCTGACTCACGGAGCGCGCCCCGATCAAGTCACGTTGATGCACAATACCATCAACGAAGAACGCATCATACCGCTTCCCAGATCTGAAGCACGACAATTGCTTGTTAAAAGGCATCCAGAAATCGGCTCCCGCAGAATTGTCCTTTTTGTCGGTGCTGTGCTAGCAGAAAAACGCATCGAAGTCATTCTGGCTGCGATAGATCGATTAGGCAGAAAAGATATTGTATTCGTACTGGTGGGCGACGGCGATCATCTTCCGGCTATTCGCGCCGCATCTACAGGTAGGCGGGATGTCGTGCTTACCGGCTCAATTGTTGAAGGAGTAGGACCTTATTTCGATGCGGCAGAGATGTATTTGCTGCCAGGTACCGGGAGTCTCGGTATAAATGAAGCAATGGCACACAACCTGCCTATTATTTCTGTTTTCGCCGATGGAAGTGCTGATGATCTGGTAGTGGACGGGGAAAACGGCTTCCGTTTACGTGAAGGTACGCCAGAAGAATTGGCTGACCGTATTGCCCGCATCCTCGATTATCCGAAAGACGCTCAGCGCATGGGCGAAACTTCTCGAGAATGGATTACGGGAAAGTTCGCTTTCAAGAAATTTATTAACCGCGTTACGACTGCGCTGTTAGCGATTGTGTAGCCCATGCTTATGGTATCGACCTTAATTGCCCACCGCTGTACTGTCCTTATCCTGAGAGCGTCTATCGACGTGCTAGAGTGGGAGACTGCGATCACGCGGATCAGTCAATGGGCGCGAGCGAATGAGAGCCGCTATGTGTGCATTTGCAATGTTCACTCTGTTGTAACTACGAGGCAGGATAATACTTTTTGTCAAGTGGTAGCCAATGCGGATATGGCTACGCCAGACGGCGCACCCGTCGCATGGATGTTGCGGCGTTTGGGTTTTCCAGGCCAACCGCGTATTAATGGACCGGATTTGATGTGGCGATATTGCGAACATGCCGCCACGCGAGGGGAATCAATATATCTCTATGGGAGTACGCCAGAAACTCTTGATATTCTGCAGCGTCGCCTTGTGAAAGCATTTCCTGGTTTGTGTATCGCTGGTGCCTGGTCTCCACCGTTTCGGGCTTTGACCAAGGAAGAGGATGCAGTCGACGTGGCCCGGATAAATGCCTCAGGTGCTGGAACAGTCTGGGTGAGCCTCGGTTGCCCCAAGCAGGAAAAGTGGATGGCGGCGCACCGCGGTCATATCAACGCTGTGATGGTCGGCGTCGGGGCTGCTTTCGATTACCATGCCGGCACCATCCATCGGGCGCCACCATGGATGCAGCGAAATGGACTGGAGTGGCTGCACCGTCTGCTCAGCGAACCGCGTCGCCTCTGGAGACGTTATCTAGTGACGAACACTCTTTTTGTTATGCTCGCCACTTGTCAATTATTTTTTCGGCGACGCTAAGCTGTTTTTCTCATGTGCGCTCCGGCTGGCGGCAGTTAATGTTGCTCGGGTGACGGGAGCGCAACCATACAATAGTTTTTCTACTACTCCGGTGTTTGTGACAATCCGCAGCCACCAGCATCTGTAGCCTCGTTGGCAGGTGTTCTAGGACAATGGTCCTGGATATCAGCAATGCCGTCTGCGTCGCCGTCTACGAGCGATGGGTCTCGTGTGAAAACGATTTCAGTACCCAGCGCCAGCAGATTGACGGGCCAGGAGACGGGTTCCTGGTTGGAAAATCGGACATAGTTCGCGCAGGTTTCAGGCGCACTGTCCTCGTCGGGACACGGGATGTCGACGGCATCTCTGTCGGTGTTGGTAAGCTTCCGCAGGTTAAGTCCTGTTTCCAGCGCGGTGGTGGGAACGATTTCAAGATTGGCGATGTATAGGGTCTTCCCGGCTGGGATTTTTTCGAAATCAACGCGCGCTCCCCGTTCACCGGTAGCAGGATCGCCGGCGCTAATAGACTTGGTTGCTTTGAAGCTGAAGCTGTATCGCTTCCATTCAGACCCACCGGCAAAAGCCTCGGATTTACCCATGAGCGATTCGTAACCTACGTTGGTGCCCCAGCCATCGCGTCTGACGATAACTTCGAAAGGCTGCCCGGCTTCGGCAGTTTTGACGTCGAAGCTCACCCGATACCAAACGTCCGCCTGTATGGAAAAATTTGGGGATGAGATGAGTCCGTCGGAACCCCCCGCTGAGCGGTGCAAACAAGGTCCGACCAAGGTACAGTTTTCCAGGTTGAGTTGACCCGATGGAGGGCTTTGATTCCAAGTTGACCAGCCGGTACTTTGGGAGGTCAGTTTACCATTGGGTACGATACTGCCGCCGACGATCCTGCTGGCCGCATAGCCGATCGGGTTGGTGACCCTGCCGCTGCCGTCCCGGCCATTGTTTACGTTAGCCGACGTTGCCTGCCATTCCTCAAAACGCAATTCGGCATAAAGTCCTTTTGAAGGACGCTTGCCAACGACACGACTGGAGAGGAGTGCAGAATAATGATTGCGCTCGAATGTTCCGAAATCGCTAGTTAAACTAATGCTGCTTTGCATCATCAATGCAATAGCGGGCTTAGTTGGAATGAGGGTATTGCCCTCTATCTTGTTGATATAAATGTCGCCCTCTGCACGCAAACGGTTGGTTTGTTCCTGCATCAATATCTGAAATTGCCGGTTACCGAAGAGTATATTACCGCTGACTTGGTTATTAAACGCATTGTGCACCTGTATACCGAAGTCAGCCCATGCGACGCTGTTATCTTCAACCTTCATGTTAGTGGAGAGGTCGTCAAGATAGATACCGACGGCATGTGTGCGAGTATCAATCACTCCGTCCGTGTTCCCGCTGACCCGTTCAATTAGGTTGGAAGCAATTCTCGTGTTTGGTGATGCGTAGTTGACATAAATGCCGGCGCAGTCGTTGATGAGTAGGCAGCTGTCCGCGACCGCGTTTTTCTCGACATTGCTATTTTCGCGTGCCCAGATTCCGATGCCTCCTGAGTGGCTGATGCGATTATCGACAATGCTTGCAGAAGCCCCAGCCTGGATTGTGGCATTGGTGGGTGTGGGAAGGCTCCAGACGCGGTCAGCATCGACGGTGACGGCGCTTTCACTAATGTCGTTTTTCGTCACGCGGAGAAAGCTGGAGGTCAACGAGGCTATGGCGTCCCCCCCGGTTCGCCAGAAACGACTGGAGGTTATGTTGATTTGCTTGGCATTGGTGGCAAGTATGCCCTGTCGCACTGTATTTACAATGCTTATGGAATCTATGGTGATATTCTGCGCATTGGTCAGATCGATACCGAGTCCCGTATGTTGTATGTTTATTCCTTCAATAGTAACGTTGGATCGATTGGAAAGGTCTATACCTTTCTCCAGCACACTCAGGCGAGTCTGCTCCGCGGGAGTGCTTCCATCAGGTGTCCAGATAAAGGCCGAGTTAGTACTGGCGTCATAGAGCCATTCGCCAGGCGAGTCCAGGGTTCCCAGTGCATCAAGCAGAAGATATCCCTGACCTGCTCGAATCGGATAGCTTGTCGCCGGTGCGAAGTTAAGTCGGTTGCCCACGACGCTTGTAATGGTCACCTCATCGATTCTCCAGGGGGCTGAGCGGATGCGAAGCCGGTTGCCCGCTTTTGGCGTGACTCCTTGCGGTAACTTGAGACTGGAGTCGATGTCGAGATAAGTACTTCCGGTCCTGCCATTATGGGAAGGGATGGCGTCGGCATCTGCAACAACAGCAGTGGCATAAACGGAGGTTGGGCGGGTGGCGTCGTGCCCGCGATTGGGGTGGTATGCCGGTAGCAAAGGTAAGTCACCTATCCATGCGCCAATAGGGCTAGCAAGAAGGGGCTTGAGGCTTGCATCCTTAAAATGAAGTTTTACTCCTGCAGGGGGTACTTCAATGTCGAGTCTCGCGTTTGAGACCGTGTAAGGGGAGACGAAAACGAAGTTGATTTTTTGCCACGCGTTGGTGCCCGTTAACCACTGCATGGCAGAGATTGGCTCATAGGGGGGGCTACCGCGTCTAACCAATACTTTGACTTTGACTCCTGTGGGGATTCGCAACGAGAGGTCGCCATTATAGGCAACACCCCCCTCTACCAGAAAGTTGTTACTAATCGCGATGCTGCCGCTGGGGCCCAAACTACTCGTGAAGGCGGCACAATTGCTCAATGAGTCGGGACAGTTCGATTCGTGGATAATTTTTTGGTCCGCTGAAGCGGACCAGGAAGTCCAATCTCCAACCCCTGTAGCGAGGGAGCCATTCTGCAATTGCTGGACGGGCCACGAAACTTTGTAGATCGCGTTGTCATGGCCAGTCCAGTTGCGGGCACTAACACTATGGCTGCCATCAATACGGGGCGGGACTTCGCACGTTGACGATGCCGGGCGAATGATAATAGGTTGTCCGGAAGTGCCCGAGTTTTTAAGCCGAAGTGTTTGCATCCACTTTCTTCCACACTGGAGTTCAATCACGTCTCCCGGCGAAAGCGTTGCATTGGCTAGACGGTTTAGACTTTGCCAGGGGCCATCGATTGAAGTGCCGCCTGCCTTAACCGCTAATTTACCAGACCACGAATCGTTGCCGAGTTCAGAGTCGATATAATAAGTTGTTGCGTAGGCATATTGCGGGATAATGGACAGCGCGAGAATAACGAAAATCTTTTTTATAATGACCATAGTATTGCCTTTTTCATGGAATGATAAGTGTTGAGAAACGTGACAAGTCGATAAATGACTCCGACTTTCAGAGATATTCATGAGCCAGACGCAGTAGATGACGAGAGGCATGTCAAAAATTTGTTTGGGCATCGTTTGGCATTGGCCGCGACGACGTATATTGAAATTTGGCGCGCTACTCCCCAGGTTTTCTTGCTAGGTGTTCGGCGATCAAACCCTGGTGGACTAAAACCGCGATAGGAAAATAGATACTTGGTTCGATAATGTAAACTGGAATCTTGACCCGAAAATGTGTAGGCGGGGTATGGCCGAGGTATTGACCGCCTAGATATCTGCTTGTTGATTTCCACGTTCAGTTCCTCCTCATGGGTGAAGAGCGGAACTGCGCAAAGACGTCCATCAAACAAAACGGTTTATCGGATCGACAAACGATCCAAGCTAATCTGGTTTTGTTCAACAAAACCCATCATCACAAGACGTAATAGAGATGAGCAGCGTATCTGGCAGTCCTGCTGTCCTGGGGCAAATGCCCTGTAGACCGTTGACTTTGCGTCCCCCGCTTTCACGAGGTATGCCCTTTACAGATTAAATAGAATAAATCCTTAACGGATAGAACTACGAAAAATGAATTTAATTTGAATTAAAAGTGCTTTGATACTTTTTAAGCCGTCGAAAAGAATAGTAAATACATGGTTGTTTTAGTGATGGCCTTATGAAAAAAACTCCTTAATACCGTATTGATATCAACATCGAAATAACAACAATCGGAACATTGGATCAGCATTAATAAAACTATATTAGTTTTTTGTTACGCTTCTAGCCTGAATGTTTCACAAACCTTGTAGAAGGCATGGATCAGCGAACTTTATCCAAGTAGCGAAACGCCGGGCAAAGCTGCCCCCACCCCATTCTGGAGTGAATTTCAGGTGAGCGATTATGGGCGGAAG
>JACCWK010000019.1 GCA_013697655.1 Nitrosospira sp. | reverse complement strand
CGGGACGCAACGCGCATCAAGCGCTGAAACGCCTGACGGAAATCATTACGGTGGAGCGCACACAGTGGATCGTAGAGGCGGACATCAAGGGATTTTTTGATAACGTCAACCATGAGCACTTGAAGCGTTTCCTCGCACATCGAATCTCGGATACCAGACTGCTACGGATAATCGATCGATTTCTCAAGGCTGGGGTGCTGGAAGATGGCGCCGTCAGCGCCAGTAAGCAAGGTACGCCACAAGGCGGATTGGTTTCACCAGTGCTTGCCAACATCTACCTGCACTATGTGTTGGATATGTGGTTTGAGAAACGCTATGCGAAGACCTGTCATGGCACGGCACAATTGGTGCGGTATGCGGATGATTTTGTCGCCTGTTTTCAATGAGAAAGTGATGCTAAGCGATTCTTGCAAGAGTTGAAGATTCGACTGGCCCAATTTGACCTTGAGGCAGAACCAAGTAAAACAGCCATTCATCGGTTCGGGCACTTGGCGCAGGCGCGCTGCAAACAGGATGAGCATCGCCGTCCACAGACCTTCAACTTCCTGGGTTTCACGCACTATGTGGGATGTAGCCGCAAAGGTAACTTTGTGGTGGGACACAAGACACTGTGCGAGCGCATTCAGAAGAAACTTAAAAGAACTGAACGTGCGCCTGGCGAGTTTGAGGGTAGAAGGCGGCAAGGCTATGATGGAGTATGCCTATCGACACCTCCAGGGTCATATCCAGTATTTTGGGGTAAGTGGAAACAGCAGGAGTCTGCGGCAATACTTGCATCAAGTCCGTCGTCAACTGTTCAAATGGCTGAACCGCCGAAGTTTCAATTGGCAGCGGTATGGCGAGGCCATGGATCACTATCTACCCCGAACACGTATCGTTCACAACCTGTACCCAACACCATCGTGGATGCCTCAAGCTGGGAGCCGGATGGTGTAACGCTCCAAGTCAGGTTCTGCGAGGGTGGTAGCGCGTATCAGGAAACCGAGATCGCTGCCGCTACTCTCCAATGGAACGTAAAACCCAGTTAAGCATCTGCGAATTATAATAATAGCAACGGCAGTTGCGGTAACGTTTGACGTGAGCGGCATACGACGGTGCAGTCAGCACTGGCAAAGCGCCCAAACCTGACTCGCCGTTGTGTGTCCGTTCGACGGAAGGGTTAGCGCTTGGCATCGCACACGTCTAATTTGGAAAGTGAATCATCGTCACGACACGCAACACGAAGAGCCTCGTCGAGCCCCTTCGACTGCGAGACCGTCCAGTAGTTGTTTGCGACCAAGTACCTTATCGATCTCTCTGTGGAGCGAAAATTGACGGCCTGCAGCATCAGTTCAAGGGCGAACAATACCGGGTTCGTTGCTTCAAGTTCGTATTTGATATCGACGATTGTGGCTTCTGGTTCCATCCAGAAGCGACTCGAAAGTGGGGGAACTCTAAACTTCAGAGTGGAGTTCGCACCAATCTTCTGGCCATCGAGTTCTCTGAACTCCGCCGCTGGTACGTAGCTAATATTTCCCCCAGGGAGTGCCACTTCTCCCTTATCGTTCTGCTGGGCGTATACGTTCTGAGTCGTCTTGTAGACGACACGCTGATCGTGCGGGGGGTCTACGCGAAAACTTCTTACCACTCGATCGGAAGGCGTGTCGTTTTTGATCTGGAACTCGTAGCCGCGGCTCAACGGCTGTAGATACTCTAAGGATACGTTGCCGAACAAGTATTGATAGGCGGCGCCGAGTAAGGCTAGCAGGATGCCAATACCAGTACCCCCAAGCCAGCGATACGACCGCTGCAAGCGAGCTGAGCGCTTTGTGAGAGGCGTTGGTGTGGAAACAACCGCGGTTCGCTTCTCTCTTCGCTTTCTGCGCGCCATATCTTCAGGAAAAAGCGCGCTAACGTGGAGCTAAGGGGCGGCGCGCTTTTGCGCCGTCCCGCTTGAGCGTAGGGTTAGATTCCGTCACTTTCTTCACCAGTGATTTTAATCTTGCCTTCACTCTGTTTTTTTGCCAGCGGCTCTACGCGGCGGAAAACCGAAAGAAGAATTTTGAGCTTCATGATCTCACTGCCTTGGCCTTGAACTTTCTGCTCAAGTAATTGCTCTTGCGCTTCAGTAAGCCCAAACATATTTATGAGGCTCTTCGACGATTTTTCGCAGAACGTAATTTGTCTTTGTTTCAGATCGAGTTGCTCTTTTGTGAGATTGATTTTAGAAAGTTCGTGCTCATTGGCTCCCTTTTGAATCTTGCGGTACGTTTCGTGTGCGTTGTCGATGGAGGAACAGACGGCTTTGACGATGGCTGCAACCGTGCCAGCAACCAGAAGAAGTTCTGAGAGTTCAATGAAGCCGGGCGATGCGTACTGGATGCGTTCAACTTCTGGCCGCAGTTTTGGTGGAATTTTGTGAAACAGTTGGCTAAAAAAGTTAACTGTACTGTAACCACCACGCCATGGAAACTTTCATAGATATAGTCGATCTCTTCACGGCGTGCAGTGGGGAGATCGGGCAGCAGCGAGTACGCGAAGCCATACAACTGCGTATAGTCCTTTGTGGCCTCGGAAAGTTCTTCAAGATTCCAGCGCCCATCGAGCCTGACTTTTGTTTTCGTTGGTTGCATAGTCAATTAGTGGAGGTGAGAAATCTAACGTAATATATACGACATCGGTTGTCGTATAACTAGAACAAAATTTCGTATAATCATCACAATTAAAACTATCTAATTGTTTTCACAGAAATTAGTCTAAATCAATACGACACAACATACAAACAATAACGACACCAAAGCAACCGAAAAAATTACTCGACCAAGTCCGTGACAAGATTCGTTTTAAGCACTATAGCTTGAGCACCGAAAATACCTATATCTCATGGACTAAACAATTCATTTTGTTTCACGGCAAACGGCATCCTGCTGATTTGGGTGCTGCCGAAGTGGAGGCGTTTTTAACGTATCTTGCGACGCAACGCCATGTATCCAGTTCAACCCAGAACCAGGCGCTGTCAGCGATACTGTTTTTGTATCGGGATGTGCTGGGAGTGACTTTGCCGTGAGCTATGCTCGAAACTTGTGTATGACGAGAGATGAGAGGGTGGCGTATTCTTGATGGTCGATCAAGATCATCAACCTTTACTAAGGAGTGAATACGCCATGAGCAAAGATAACGTTTTAGCGTTA
>JACCWK010000237.1 GCA_013697655.1 Nitrosospira sp. | reverse complement strand
CATCCCTATCCGAATCAACGCCTGCGCGTCAGTTACCAGAGGTAAGAGCCGGATGCGTGAATCGCGCCTGTCCGGATCTGTGCGGGGGGCGACCAGAAATGGTCGGCTCTATCGCGACTGGGAATCGTTGATTTAATCGGATATTCCGCATGAGTTTTTTGCTCTCGCGTTTTCAAAGATCACGCAGCCTCCTTGCGGTAGACGTTGATAAGCCCCCGACGCCTGCCTGACAAGCCTCCCAACTCGTCGGATGCTCGTTGCGCCAGGAGGGGACCCGGCAAAGCGCTCAATACGATGCAACGACAGAATACTGCGCCTGTCTCCCACGTGTGGTACCGTAAAGGCAGGAATGCCACCGCATCTGTGCGAGGTGGTTACGGCATAGTTGTCAGTGCCCCTTGGACTGCGACGAGTGATGCTACGCTCCTGCAGATACGGAGCTCATGCATGTCTCACGCCGCGGTCGCTGACAAACACATCAATGTAGAAGGCCTATGTCTGGATAGCCAGATCTCGGCAATCGACCTCTTCTGTGGCGCGGGAGGCCTCACTCACGGCCTGATGAAGGCAGGCATCAAGGTCGAGGCCGGGATCGATTTTGACGGGAATGCAAAACACGCCTATGAAACGAATAATCACGGTGCGAGATTCCTCGAATGGGATGTGACCGAGAAGCATTCACCTTCCATTGAGGCCCTATTTTCTCCCAAGAAAATCAGGTTACTCGCTGGGTGTGCCCCATGTACACCTTTTTCTAAGCTCACAAATGGGATGGAGAAGCACCACGCCTTCGATCTCTTGGACAACTTCGGGAAGTTCGTCAAAGGCATTATTCCCGATCTCGTAACCATGGAAAATGTCCCCGAACTCTCAGAGCGCGGAAAGCCTGTCTTTGACCGCTTCAGGCAAACGCTGGAATCATTGGGCTTCAACGTAGACTGGAAGCTGGTCGATTGTCAGGAGTACGGCATTCCTCAGTCACGTCGGCGGCTGGTCTTGTTGGGCTCGCGCTTCGGGAAAATCGAAGTTCCTGCGGGCAGGTACGCTCGCCGAAGCCAATGGAAGACTGTGGAACAAACGATTGGAAACTTGCCTGCGCTCGAATCGGGGGAGTCCGATCCACTGGATCAGCTACACGGCGCATCAAAACTCTCTCCCATCAACCTGCAACGTATCCGTGCAACCAAGCCGAACGGCGGAACGTGGAAAGACTGGCCTAAGCACCTACTGCTCAAGTGCCACCAGCGCGAATCGGGAAAAACCTACAGATCCATCTATGGCCGCATGTGGTGGGACCAGCCTGCTCCGACGATGACCACTCTATGCACCGGCCTAGGCAATGGCCGATTCGGACATCCAGAGCAGCACCGATCCATCACCTTGAGGGAGGCGGCACTCTTTCAGTCCTTTCCCAAATCATATGAGTTCTGGCCAGCGGGTAAGCGCCCCAACCGCTCTGCGATTAGTCGTATGGTTGGAAATGCGGTTCCACCCAAACTCGCTAGAATATTGGGAGAGACGCTCATTGAGCACGTTCGTCTCCACGCACCAAAACGGTAATACGTGGTCGAGTGCGAGTCTCTCGGCGACAAAAAATTCGCAGAGCACGGACAGTTAGGTCATGACGCCCGTGCGACGAATCCTCACTCGCTCATAGACAGGTCGCTCATGGACCGACAAGTGCAGCGCATAGTAGTGCACACGCAGATGCCGAACCGCACGCACGGTGTAGATTGCGATTGACCTGGCAGGTGAAAAACGCAATAATCGAGTGATGAATGCTGATCGCTGTGCGCATAAACGTACGACATCAAGGCGAACAGGCCCGGAGGGCTATCGCCACCGATGAGCATATTGGCCCAATACGACGAGCTCTCTCGAAATCTGTTTCGTCGCACGTTCTCACGCGAAGAGGCAGGCGATCGTCATCGAATCCGATGGATCGATGCTTCAGACGAGTACTGCCAAGCAGCAATCGCGGCTCCGTCGAGCGCGGTTCTAGCCGAAGTCACTCGGATGATCTGCACTAGAGTAGCAGACCCTTGGAATCCGACATCATTTAGCGCGCCAGAACAGCGCATTGCTGAAAACTTCATCTTGGCGTGGGCATCCTGTCACGCAGCCTGGACGCATAGCAGCGGTCAGTTCATAGACTCTCTCAGAACAGTGCTCCCACACTTGCCGGATAAAAACGATGCACAGAAAATCATCGACGGGCTTGAGCGCTATTGGAGAGCACTGGCATCTTTCACCCAAGCGCACCCGAACTCCTACCACGAACTGGTCCTTCCTCCGCCAGAAAGTGCGGGAGCGGAAAAGAATCTCATCTCAACGAAGCGCCTTGTCATTCCACGGCGCATTGATCTACAGAGAATAAACGCCAAGCTTCAGGGTAAATGGAATCGAACCTCACTTCTAAACAAGTTATCTGCCGCGAGGCAGGTGAATGGCCTAGATGAGCGTTTCTTAGACTGCCTTGCTCAATTGGAACGAGAGCTGGTGACCATTGCGGGTCCAACCAAACGACTACGAGACATTTGGAAAAAAGTTGAGGCATACCTAACGCATCAAGAGAACCAAGACGCGGTCGCAGCCTCTGCTATTATCGCATGGCTTCCGAACGAATATGATCCGCCATCGTTCCTACGATCAAGCATATCAGATGACGAGCTTACGGCCCGCATTGAGGAGCACGGACTCACTGATGCGCTAAAGACCACACAATCATGGATTCCGCAGCCCCCAACGCAGCCGAACGAGAACATTTTTCTCTTCACTCCAACCGGATGTGCTGGCATCTCGTCCGTGACATCCGATGCGTCTGATTCCATTTCGTTCGTGATCGCACATCAAAATATAAAGGTTTCACTATCCAGAATGCTTGGTGAACCACAGCAAAGCACGGATGATTCGTGGTTTATCTGGGAGATATCCCCTGCCCGGAGCCTTGCTCTAGATGACCTTCCCGTAGGTTTAGAAGAGATCACGTCGCTACTGCGAGGTATGCGGAACCCCAGGATTTCCATACAGGGCGGGATACGTTCATCAGAAAACGAATACATCCTTGCTTCGGGTATGCTTCCTACCGTCTCCATACATGCGGCTTCGAGCGTCCGGTGCGTAGGCCCGGCAGGTCCTCAAATGTTGGGTCCACAGGGAAATAATGCGCAATGGGAGAAAATCGCACTGACGCCAGGCGAGTACATGCTTGAAGCCCACGACGCGGAAGGAGAAATCCTCGCACGCAGAAAAATAAGATTCACGGCTACGGCAGACTGCGGAGAACAAACCTTACATTTCGCCAATCCACCTCAGCGCATGCGACTGTGCGACGTGCATCCCGCTTCGTCTTCCAAAAACGATCAGATCAGCGTTCTTCAACCTGGTGCAACCCCGTCGATTTGGCCGATGGAGGCATCTCCTGAAATGTGCGATCTCACGGCATGGTTTGCTCGCGCAGTGTACCTGGGACCGCGGATAGGGGAGATGACAGCCGATCCTCGACCTGGATCGGGTTGGGCTGTAAGGTTCGATGGAAAGGACGACCCAATGCTGACATGGGAGGGAACCGCCACCCCCCCGGACCCAGATCCGCATCAACAGAATGCCGACAAGGGTGCATGTAGGGCATGGCGCAAAGCATTCACGAAGGTCCGCCAAGCTAACGCCTTCACGCCCGAAGCACATGCTTGCCTCGCACAGTACCGTCAAGTCGCACGCGACATCAAAACCGTTAGATCTCCTACTGCCTTAGGAGAACGTCCAGCTACGCGACTCGCCTTGGATTTCGATGAAATACAATCAGTTCCCACCAACCATCGAGTTGAGTCAGCGCTTGCGATCATGGCGATACTTGCTGGAAGGCGGAATGCCAGGTCGCTCGCGGGATGGCAGCATAGTTCGGAAGGGCCAACCCGCGATCCAGACAAACTCCTCTCATGGCTGCCTGATGCACTAGGTATTGAACATGATCTTGGGAAGCCGCTGATTTGGGATGTGCTCAGAGCGTGGCAGGAAATCGGCCTTATCGACATCACTCCTTCCATTGTCGATTCGGGACAGAGGTGGGTGGCGCGCGATCCGACTTGGGTGACGGGACAGGTGTCAGAGAAGGTCCATGCGACTCTCCTTGGCTTGGTCCATCCGACGGCGCAAAGGCGCATCGCGGAACAGTGCGCTCGGTTGGGATGCGTCGTCCAAATCCTTGGCGGCGAATGGGAGTGGTCTCCGAAACTTCTTCGTTGCACGTTTCCGACCCAGCTCCGCAGTCGATTTCAAGAGTGGTGCGCGCACGCAGGGCTAAAAATTGCCACCATGCCGTGGTCGGGCGCCGAGTGGCCTGAATGGATGGTGCCATTCAAACAGTTAGCACAACGGTATTCGACCGGATTCGAGGACATTCCGGATCACCTTCGACCGGACATCGCATCGTGGGCCTTCGATGAACAGAACGCGGGCTTTTCCAAAACACCTTGGAGTCCGGCATCACTCGTATGGAAACGTCCCTATCGGCCCGGTAGCGTGCCCCTGTGGTTGGCTCGGACATCGGTAGGCATCAAGTGCACACCGCATCGAGATGAAGCCTTCCTCTTGGCTGTCGCCGACAAGGCCCAGGGTCTATTTGTTCGCAAACATGGCAGCATCTACGGCCCGAGTCCGAAGAGAGGGCTCATCGGCATCCGAGCACCACTGGCTCTAGGTCGTTTGTCCGCCGCCACAGGACCAAGCCTCCCCGGACCGAGTCCGGGTGGATGGCGCTATCCATTAGCAAACCGCTTCTTTGCAGAATCCCTTGCCCGTCATCTCGGATTTCAGGTCGGAGACACCAAATGTTAGATCCACTCGGCGATGTCATCGGCATTCGCGATTTCTTCATATCGTATCTAGAGACGGCATTTCGCATTCGAGACGATCCAGCCTCGCCGCAACTCTCTAGATTGGCATCGGACAGGAAGTCGTTGCTGGAAAAAACCGGAGAACTGTGCGCAGATTGGTTCATTGAACCACAGCCGAGGTATATGACGTCGACGGCAGAGGCCGGCGGAGCGAAATCCATAGAAGATCTTCTCACATCTCCGGTTCTTCCTCCTAGCTGGAATCAATCACAGCGAGTGGCGGTCGTGAAGATGCTTTTGTCGGGACTCTTTCCTTCGACAGAATCAAAGGACGTGCCCGCGTCGATTGGGAGAAAGGGCAAGTTCCCACCGTACGTGCATCAAATGAAGATGCTCAAGCGAGGAGTCCTGCCTGGAGCTCCAGCAGTGATCACCTCGGGAACGGGCTCGGGGAAAACAGAGTCGTTTCTTGCGCCGGTCATCGCTACGATCATGGCAGAAGCAGTAGGTGACGCAAAAACTCAAGGTTGGAGCGCTCCGGGCCCGGGGTTCCTTGACCGTTGGTGGGAAGGAGTAGATGGCAAACCATTGCGATTGGGTGATGCGAAGAAGCCGAACAAGGACGGTGTTACGCTTACATCGAACCTCTCTGACTCACAGCAAGTAGAGCTCTTTCCAAAACAGGGAGTTCGAGCCGGAGAAAGGCGGCCCCAGGCAGTGAGAGCGCTCATTCTTTATCCCATGAACGCGCTAGTGGAGGATCAAATGGTGCGCATGCGCAAGGCACTTGATTCAGCAGAAGCCCACGCCTGCCTAGACAAACATGCAAACCGAAATCGCATTTTCTTTGGTCGCTACACGAGCGCGACACCAACTACAGGCGATCGAAAGTTTACGGGTCTCGCTCCAAAAGGGTCCGACAAAGCGCTGCAGAAGCGACACAGAAGCTCCCGTAGTCGCGCCGTCAGAATCAGTGAGCTGCTTCATCGACTTGACGAGACCCAGCGCATAGCTCGGGCGCAATCAACACCGGGGACTAGTGGCGACACACCCGCATCGGCAATGTGCAAGTTAGACCACGCATTCCAGTTTTCATCAATCGGTGGCGGTGAAATGCCTTCCAGGTGGGACATGCAAGCAGCACCTCCTGATATCCTTGTCACAAACGTCAGCATGCTGAATGCCATGCTCACACGACGAGTGGAGGAATCCATTTTCGAATCCACACGCCTCTGGCTTCGCGACAACCCCGATTCGTATTTCTTCCTTGTCCTTGATGAGCTCCACCTTCACCGAGGCTCTGCAGGCGCTGAGATGGCTTTTCTATTGAGAGGCCTAATCCATCGACTCGGACTACACGAAGACGACAAGCGCCATAAGCTCCGAATACTCGCCTCGTCGGCCTCGTTACCATCCGAAGGAGCCGAGGGTCAAAAAAGTTGTGATTACCTGTTCGACCTCTTCGGAAGAAACGGCTTCGATGCCGCGACGCAAGCAGCCACAAACCCCGGCGATCCCAATCAGCGCACGAATCTTTGGAAACCGTGCATCGTGACACATGAGCTCTTGCCGGCGAGTGAGCATCAACTCAAAGACCAGAATCTTGCTGCTCAGACATTATCGACTTTGCACACCGCGGCGAAAGATCTTGCTGGAAAACCGGATCTCACTCCGGCGACGATTGCGAAGACTGCTCGCGGAGCACTTGCAGCGGCTTTCAATCAGATCGCGGATGATTTTGTCGACGAAGAGCAAGGTTGGGTGAGCGGCATCGAAGCGGCCGGCAAGTTGCTGGAAGCAGGAATCAGACGAGTGAACGCAGACGAACAGAACCCCCTACGCGCGGTCGGCTCAGAGAGCTTGGCAAAAGCCATCTTTGGAGAATCGGCATTCCGGCATGGAGGTCTCAGAGGACTGATGCTACTGCGTGGCATCGGAGACCATACACATGCGTCAATAACAGACTCTCTTCGCGCCCCCTCATTCCGCATCCACTCATTTCTAAGAAGCTTCGAGGGTCTGTACGCGACGATCGAAGCGGCGCCCGAAGACGAGGGTGCTTGTTGGTACAACGATCTCTCACTGGAACGTGCTGCTACCGGGGGAGCTAAAGGGCTTCGGCGCTTCGAGCTGCTATATTGCGAGTGCTGCGGTGAAACGATGGTCGGCGGCATGCGCGGTGCCTCCAAAGGCAACGCATTCGATCTGTTGCCCACCGACCCCGATCTCGATTGTCTGCCGGATACGGCAAAATCATCCCAGTTCGAAGAACTGACGTTCGAAGGATATGCTCTCGTGTGGCCCACACGCCAGACCACTTCAATGGCCCATGCGCGCGTGAATAAGGATCTCGGTCGGTGGGTCGAAGGCACTCTTGATGCGAAGACAGGACGATGGACTCCTAATGGAGTGACAAAAGGAAACGGAATCCCCGCACTCGCATTCGAAAGAGAACTCGGGCAAGACTCAAAAAAACGTACGGGAACGAGTAAAGGATCTGCAGTCCCATATACCTGTCCTTCATGTGGAACCGACTACAGCCGCCGTAAATGGACGGGACGTGCACGGCTTTCACCAATCAGAAGCTTCCGGCCAGGTTTCGGAAAAACCACCCAACTTCTCGCTTCTGAACTCTTTGCCTGCGCCGTCCGCTCCGATCGTAAGGAAGCGAAGCTCATATCATTTTCAGACAGTCGCCAGGAGGCAGCACGTGCGGCACTCGATATCCAAGATTCGCATCATCAGGATCTCATGCGAGAGGTGGTGTTCTCATCCGTCCGTAAGGTGTGCGATAAAGAAGGTCGCAGCACGGTCCGATTGGCGGAGATTCTGGAGCACGCGCCAGAGATGGACGCGACTACATGGAACGAGCCCAACTCTTCTGAACCGCCACATGTTCCAAGGGCGGTAGTCGCTGAGTTCGCCAAAATGGGACTCGACCCCGCAGACTCCCTGGGAACTCGTCCTATCAAAGTGACCTCCACGAACACGTGGTACGATTGGTTTGATTTGGTCGGAAAGACGGAAAAAGATGAAATCAGATGGATTGAAGATGCCAGTACGTGGCAAGACCTCAAAGCCGCTCGGCAAGAGTTCATCAATCGAGTCCACAGAGAGGTCAACAGTGTGATCTTTGGGAGAACCTACTTCTCATTCGAGGCAGCGGGCCTGGGCTATGCGATCGTAAATGACGACAAGGCGTCTGCTCCCGTGGTACGAATCTTGGCAGATTCCTATCGCGTGGATATGGACCAATACCGTGAGAGCCAAGGTGTTGACCCGTGGACGAGTAGCCTGCACCCATTTCAGGGAAATGACGGCCGCATGCCCACGGCATGTATCAAGGCGATCACCAAGATTTTCGGATCAAGTAGCGGTGAGGTTACCGACACGGTGAAGGACACTTGGTGGGCACTATGCAAGAAGTTGGGCAGCGATCACAAGGGTGGCCGGATAAAACAGGGGCTCATTTCAATCGTCCTTGTCGGAGCGGATGACCCCTTCTGGTTATGTAAGAACTGCGCGCGAGTTCACCTCTACCAGGGTCTTCAGGGACATTGCACCCGGTGTGGTGAATCGCTCGGAGAGGCCGCGGACGGGCCGGCCTCACTCCTCAGAAGTAGCAACTTTCTCGGCCGCCGGGCAACTCGCGGCGAAAGATTCTCGATGAGATGTGAAGAGCTAACTGGCCAAACGGACGACTATGGCGCGAGGCAAAGAAATTTTCGGGGCATCTTTCTGTCGAATGCGGTCAATGGATCGGACGATGACGGAAATGAAGAAGGCGCCTCAAGCGAGGCCACAGGTGAAGACACAGTCCGGCAAATCCCAGAAAGCGATCGTCTAGGAATCGACCTTCTCACCGTGACAACGACGATGGAGGTAGGCATCGACATCGGGAGCCTTCGAACCGTACTTCAAGCGAACATGCCTCCTCAAAGATTCAACTACCAGCAGCGCGTTGGTCGGGCAGGCCGGCGCGGCCAAGCATTCTCCTGCGTTCTCACCGTATGCCGAAGCAGAAGCCACGACCTGCATTACTTTCGCGATCCTCGCTCAATCACAGGTTCAGCGCCGCCACCTCCGTTCTTGACGCTGCTCCCAGAAATTCCGGAAAGAATACTGAGGAAGCAGTGGTTAGTCGATGCATTTCGTGGTCTGAAGGAAGCAGATCCAGACCACCCTGCAAATGACAGCACAGACATACACGGTGAGTTTGTCAGTGTCGGTAGTTGGTCGGCGACACGAACGGAAGTGAGCGATCAGCTTGCTGCGACGAGTGGTCGCCACGAGAATCGACGTGTCTTCTTCGCCCGTGACTTGCGCTCCGCTGCAGCGGCTCCGCGTGAAAAAAATCTGACGATCGACCACTTCCTGTCCGAGATCGACAGTGCTTCTGTCCGAACGCCGTCAGACGACGGGCTCGGCCTTCGCTTAGCAGATTCCGGGATTTTCCCGATGTTTGGAATGCCAACGCGATCGCGCGCATTGTATCATGGAATGCGGTGGGCTGGCGGCCAGCGAGAGTGGGCAACGATCGGCCGTGACGTTGACGTGGGAATCTTCGAGTTCGCACCAGGGCGCATCATCGTGAAAGACAAGGCCCGTTATCGCACAGTTGGATTGACGCCCGTATTGTCATCACCGCCGATGGCGCTTCCTCCGAAGGGATCCGACCGTTCGTGGAGTGGAGCACACGATGCGAACCAGGAAAACAAAACGGACGTCTTCTATACTGTGAGATGTCGGGCTTGCGGCGGATGGACCTTACTTGAGGAACCAGCTACGGCCGGTCTCTGTGTTTGCGGGTCCAATCTCGCAGGGATTCCCGTTCTAACCTGTTGGACGCCTGCGGCTTTCATTGCCGATTTCCGCAAAGTTGATGACGATGATTTGGAGGCCGTTTCTGGTGGGCGCAGCGTTCTCGCAGAGGCAAAACCTGTTACGTTCCAGGCCAGGGGCAACATCCTTTGGGGTACACCGGAGAATCCCCAAACGGTGCGGCTCAACCAGGGAGCCACGGGTGACGGATTCACCTGGCGATTAGGTAGTCGGCTCATTGGCACAGGCAAGTCGCGCGCCTGGGTGCACAATCAAGCAATAGGAGAATCGGTGAAAATAATCGATTCCGATTTCAGGCAAACGGGCTCCGTTACTGGTATCGCGCTGGCAGCAAAAAAAGTCACCGATCTCCTTATGCTTCGGCCACTCGCGTTCTCTAGCAGTCTGTCGCTGGCGTCGCTTACCGCGTCCGGGTCAGGCGGGACAGCTGTCCCTGCGAGTATTGCCCAATGGGCGGGTATTCGCGCAGCTGCTTTGTCGGCATCCTTTCTTCTTACATCTCAGTCAGCGCTCGACTTGGATATAGATCCAGATGAGTTCGACATCACTGAACCACGTCAAGACAAGACCCAAGGTCGCGCGGAGGCACCGGTAATCCAGTTTGCGGATCAGGCAGTAAATGGCGCAGGATACGTCCGCTGGCTGACCGAAGCGCCCGTCGACGGCGACCCGCCCATCGTCAAAATCATCAACTGGCTCGCGCTCGGGAAGGGCGCTCCATCGACTCGGCTCTTCCGCGATTCACTTTTGGCTGAGGGACACGCCAACGGGGACGGAGTGTGCTGGCAGTCCTGCTACAGGTGCCTGCAGCGGTACCGAAACCAGCCATTCCACTCGCTCCTCGACTGGAGGTTGGGGCTGGATTTTCTCGCGATTTTGGCCGAGCCCACTTACGATTGTGGTGCTGAAACTCTAGAGACGCAAAAGTATCCCTGGCAGACCCATTCGGATGACTGGATGGTGATGGTCGCGAGCGACTTCATCGGCAGTTTTCCCCTGGGAGAAGTTACTCAAGTTGAAGGAGTGGCCGTCATAGACCTTACTAAGAAAACGCACTCGGTGGTGCTACGTCACCCGCTCTGGGAACCAACGGCAATCAATGGTCGGATGCAAAAGGTCTACGAGATAATCAGAGGTCGTGGACGTACGGCAAAGTCCATAGACACTTTCAACGTTCTGCGACGCCCTTCGCGCGTCGCACGATGGCTCTTGGAATCGTTCGACGAACTTCGATGAACATGCGACCCTTGCCAACTGAGCGGCTGAAGGAGCACACGGCAGTTTCGCCATCGTCGGTCGAGTCGTTGCTGCAATGTACTTGGTCAGCGGTGCTTGATGTCCCATCCGAGATTCGTCTTATGAAACGAATCCCTGCGATTCTTGGCGAGGCAGCTCATGCTGCGATCAACGAGTGGACACGCGGTATTGCGGGGAACGACCTGACGCCTGCACAACATTTGCGAAGTGTTCTCGACGCACGGGAGGCTCATTTTCGAAGTGAAGGTTTTCAGCAAAGCGAGTTGCGAATAATGCCGTTGCTCGGACAGATTAGAGACCTGGAAAAGTTTCATCAGGCAACTGCTTTGATAGCTGAGACCAGAGATCGAATAGCCTTCGGAAACCAGCCGATTAAAAAAAAGGGGGGCTTCAGGCTTTCGTGTGGGTCGGATAGCTCGCTCCGGCGGGCATAAGCGCCATGCTTGGTCATGCGCACTCCTCGCCGCGCACGCTGCGGTCCCAGTCGTAGCCATCGTAGAACAGGTGATCGATGCCGGCATCGGCGACAAAGGCGGCGTGGCGGTCGATCAGCGCGGTGCCCTGGAGGGTTGGCTGGCGCGCGGGTTGGGTGTTGCCTGGATGATTGATGGCGCTCCCGATGGAGAGATCCGGCGACAGGTAGAATCCCAGCTTCAGCCCACGGCCGTGCAGATGGTCGGCGAGGCTGCGCAGCCCCTGCGGATAGTTGCGGGGGTCGACATGCGGATCACCGTCCTGATAGGTCGCTCCACCGG
>JACCWK010000232.1 GCA_013697655.1 Nitrosospira sp. | reverse complement strand
TCTCAATGAGTTCTGTTACCGCTTCAACCGGCGGGAATGGGAAGCAGAGTTGCCATTACGCCTCCTCAACGCTTGCCTGACGCATACTCAGATAAAACTGAAAATGGTTTAGAGGCATATTATTTTTTGGGAATGGTGTGACTCCTCATAATACGAAGGAGCTTATCATGGATATCGATCAAAATGCCCAACACGCCCGTGTTCCCTGGAACAAAGGCAAACTCGCCGGCCAAAAACCACCGCTAAGGGCATGGCATGGGTTCGGGTTGGCGGACCGACGTCGGCGGGAAAGCGTGATATGCATCTGGGTTAGTATCGTATGCAGTCTCAACGATCCGCCCCTTGTCGATGTCACGTGCGTCAGTGTTTCCCGATAACAGTGATTGATCTCGATCCAGCGATGACAGGCAACCAGATGCCAAGAGGAGACGGTCGAGCTTCCTCTTGATTCATTTCTCGATTTTTTTATTAGGTAAATTCGCTGCTTTTCACGATTATTTAATACTGTTAAAAATCCAGTATAACTGTCGAAATCCAGTCGGCAAGTTGCTTTTAGCGGGGTCTACTCCGCCGAGTTAGAGAGCGGTGTGGGATTAGGGCCAAAAACTGTCTCCGATAACAAAGTTGGGCGTCCAAGAATCTAGGAAACTTCGCGCTGGGGCAACAGGTGAGCGAATAGTTGCTCCAGCCTCTTTCGTCGCGCGGTCACCATGGAGGGTGCATTATGATGAACAACGGAAAAGCTTACAAAGGCAGCTGTTTTTGCGGCTCAGTTCAATTCACGGTTAGCGGTGAACCAGATGGAATGGGTTATTGCCATTGTGAGTCGTGTCGACGTTGGTCGGCAGGGCCTGTCAACGCCTTCACTTTATGGAAACCTGAAGCGGTGCAGATCACGCTGGGAGCAGAAAATATCGGCACTTACAACAAGACGCCGCACAGTTATCGCAAATGGTGCAAAACGTGCGGAGGTCACATCTTCACCGAGCATCCAGGCATGGGACTCACGGATGTATATGCAGCAGTCATTCCGGACTTTCCGTACCACGCCGACGTTCATGTGCACTATCAGGAGACAGTACTACGCATAAAGGACGGGTTACCGAAGATGAAGGACGTCCCGAAGGAAATGGGTGGCTCGGGTGTCAGCATGCCGGAATAATACGGCAGGCACTTCTAGCTTCATCGCCCAACAAGGCGCTCCAGCCCGACCAGCCACTCGCTGCGCTCACGACCAGCGGGATTGTTTCGAGAATCTTTGCCTGTGTTCATATGGCCGCGCTGCAGCCATGCATTCTCATCGCTGGCTGGCTCGAATGCGTGCCAGCCGTTGATCCAGTTCCTCGGCTGCACTGTTCCGATCCGTTGCGCGGTAGAGTTTTGCAAGGTTATCCAGACTGGTTCCTACGTTCGGGTGGTCGGGGCCGTGGGCTTTCTCGAAGACTCCCAGCGCGCGCTTGTAGAACGGCTCCGCCTGCTCATACTGGCCCTGGGTGTGATAGATCAATGCCAGGTTGTTCAAGCTTGTTCCCATGTTGGGCTGATCAGGGCCAAGGGTTTTCTCCCGGATCGCCAGCGCGCGCCTGTAGAGAACCTCCGCCTGCGTATATTGACCCTGGATACGATAGAGCTCTGCAAGATTGTTCAGGCTTGTCGCCACATCGGGATGGTCGGGGCCGAGCGTTTTTTCCCGAATCGCCAGTGTACGCTTGTAGAACGGCTCGGCTTGCTCATATTGCCCCTGGTTTTGATAGATCACCGCCAAGTTGTCCAGGCTTGTTCGCACGTTGGGATGGTCGGGGCCGAGGGCGCCCTCGAAGATTCTCAGGGCGCGCTTGTAAAAAGGCTCTGCTTGCGCATATAGGTCCCGTGTGTGATAGATCAACGCCAGGTTGTTCAGGCTTGTCGCCATATTGGGATGATTGGGGCCGAGCACTTTTTCCCGGATCGCCAGCGCGCGTTCGTAGAGGGGCTCGGCCTGCGTATATCGGCCTTGGGAACAATAGAGCTCCGCCAAATTATTCAGGCTCTGGGCTACATCGGGATGGTCGGGGCGGAGGATTTTTTCCCGGATCGCCAGCGCACGCTTGTAGAGCGGTTCCGCCAGCACGTATTGGCTTTGGGCGCGGTAGAGTTCGGAAAGGCCATTCAGGCTTGTCGCCACGAGGAGATGATTGGGTCCAAGGGCTTTCTCGCGGATCGCCAGCGCACGTTTGTAGAGTGGCTCCGCCAGCGCGTATTGGCTGTGGTCGCGGTAGAGTTCCGCAAGGTTGTTAAGGCTTGTGGCCGCATTGGGATGGCTAGGTCCATTTGCTTTTTCTGCCACGGCAAGCGACTTCTTGACAGCTGCCACCGCGCTCTCATACTGCCCTTTCTCGTAAAGCGAGATAGCCTCCTTGCTGATCGCCTCCCACTTCGAGTCTTGCGCGTGAACGGATATCGCCATACCAGACATGAAAGACAGGAGGAAAACGATGGAGAGTGTTTTCATAATTTCCTTGCCGGTAGGCCACAGATTAAAGTGGGACGTAAGAGCAATGGTAAAAAGCCTTTCACTATATTATCTGGTGCAACCACCCATTTTCGCACAAATTGGACGTTGTGCGCTACAGCAGTATTTGCGCTTGTAGAGAACAAATAAACTGTCCGGGTCTGTAGCAAATGATCTGTCCGGTTTTATGCTATCCCGAAGGGGGGATAGCCATGAGACGGACGGAATGGTTACAGGAGACTCGGAAGATGAGATTTGAA